>JALOAP010000118.1 GCA_023228745.1 Dehalococcoidia bacterium
AGCCGGGGAGTGGCGGGTGCGGACTGCTTGCCACAAAAAACGCACCGCCCCATACTTGAGCATGATCCGCTCCGGCGGATCGTTTTTGTGTTGGATTTCGATGGGACGCCGAACCCGCCAGCCGGCCCGGGTGGCGCAACTGGCAGCGCAACCGACTTGTAATCGGTAGGTTAGGGGTTCGAGTCCCCTCCCGGGCTCCAGCACAGGGACGATTACCGGCGCAGTGGTCATCCGTGGAGGGATGGCCGAGTGGTTAATGGCAGCAGACTGTAAATCTGCCGCGCTACGCGCTTCGTAGGTTCGAATCCTGCTCCCTCCACCATTTTCAGCTCTCCGCTGCCGGCTATCGGCTGGCAGGCAGGGGGTCACCAGGGGCCGAACGCGCAAGCGGACGGCCGACCGCACAGGCGCCCTCATAGCTCAGCAGGCAGAGCGCGTTCTTGGTAAGAACGAGGTCTCCGGTTCGAATCCGGATGAGGGCTCCAGCCCAGTTCCCCGGTGCGGGTCTCCGCCCGGAACCATATCCCACATTCAGCCCGGAGGGCAGGTTCAGCGATGGCGAAGGCAAAGTTCGAGCGCAGCAAGCCGCACGTAAACGTTGGGACGATCGGGCACGTCGACCATGGCAAGACGACGTTGACGGCCGCGATCACCAAGACCCTTGCGATGAAGGGCGAAGCCGAATTCCGCGGCTACGACCAGATCGACAACGCGCCCGAAGAGCGCTCGCGCGGCATCACGATTGCGATCACGCACGTGGAGTACGAGACCGACGCGCGCCACTACGCCCACGTCGACTGCCCCGGTCACGCCGACTACATCAAGAATATGATCACCGGCGCGGCCCAGATGGACGGCGCGATCCTGGTGGTTGCCGCTCCCGACGGCCCGATGCCGCAGACGCGTGAGCACATCCTGTTGGCGCGCCAGGTGGAAGTGCCCGCCCTCGTCGTCTTCCTGAACAAGGTCGACATGATGGAGGACGAGGAGCTCCTCGAGCTCGTCGAGCTCGAACTGCGCGAGCTGCTCTCCAGCTACGAGTTCCCCGGCGACGACATTCCGATCGTGCGCGGTTCGGCGCTGAAGGCGCTGGAGTCGACGAGCACGGACGTGAATGCACCGGAGTACAAGCCGATCTGGGAGCTCATGGACGCCGTCGACAACTACATCCCGACGCCGGAGCGGCCGCTGGACAAGCCGTTCCTGATGCCCGTGGAGGACGTCTTCGGGATCAAGGGGCGCGGCACCGTGGTCACGGGCCGGATCGAGCGCGGCACGGTGAAGACGGGCGAAGAGATCGAGATCGTGGGTATCGTCGAGACGCGCAAGACGACGGTGACCGGCGTCGAGATGTTCAAGAAGCTGCTGGACGAAGGCCAGGCGGGCGACAACGTCGGCTGTCTGCTGCGCGGCATTGAGCGCGAAGACGTGCAGCGCGGGCAGGTGCTGGCGAAGCCCGGGTCGATCACGCCGCACACGAAGTTCAGCGCGCAGGTGTACGTCCTCTCGAAGGAAGAGGGTGGGCGCCACACGCCGTTCTTCAACGGGTACCGGCCGCAGTTCTACCTTCGGACGACGGACGTGACGGGCGCGATCAAGCTGCCGGAAGGCACGGAGATGGTGATGCCCGGCGACAACATCCAGATGGACGTCGAGCTGATCCAGCCGGTCGCAATCGAAGAAGGCCTGCGCTTCGCCATCCGCGAAGGCGGCCGCACCGTTGGCGCGGGCGTCGTCACCAAGATCACCGCGTAAGGAACTGAGGACCGGGCACCATGGCACGACAACAGATTCGCATCAAGCTGAAGGCGTACGACCACCGTCTGCTCGACCAGTCGGCGCGGCAGATCGTGGAAGCAGCCGAACGGACCGGCGCGGCAGTTGCCGGCCCGGTGCCGCTCCCAACATCCATCGACAAGTTCACCGTCATCCGCAGCCCGCACGTCTATAAGGACTCGCGGGAGCAGTTCGAGATTCGAACGCACAAGCGGCTGATCGACATCCTTGAACCCACTTCTAAGACCGTCGACACCCTCATGCGGCTCCAGCTGCCGAGCGGTGTCGACATCGAAATCAAGCTGTAGAGCTCACCATGAGTATCGAAGGACTCCTTGGCCGCAAGCTGGGCACCGCGCAGATGTTCGACGAAAAGGGGCGTCTGCGGGGCGTTACAGCTGTCCAGGTCGGCCCCTGTTATGTGACCGAGCTGCGCTCGCCCGAGAAGCACGGCTATAGCGCCGTGCAAATCGGATTCGAAGAGACGAAGAAGCTGACGAAGCCCGCCGAAGGGCACCTGCGCGCCTCCGGTGGCCGCAAGCTGCGCCACCTGGCCGAGTTCGCCAGCGAAACAGAATATGCGCTTGGCGACACGATCGGGGCCGAGATCTTCGACCCCGGTGGGCTCGTCGACGTAACTGCCACCTCCAAGGGGCGCGGTTTCCAGGGTGGTGTGCGCCGGCACAACTTCCGTGGCGGACCCCGCACACACGGCCAGAGCGACCGCCACCGCGCGCCGGGTTCGATTGGCGCCGGCACGACGCCCGGCCGCGTGTTCAAGGGCACGCGAATGGCCGGCCACATGGGCGCTGAGCGGAAGACCATCCGCAACCTGGAGATCGTGGCTCGCAACGACGACCGCGGCGTCATCTTCGTTGCCGGGTCGGTGCCAGGCCCAACCGGTGGCCTCGTCCGCATCCGCCACGCGAAGCAGGTGGCCAAGAAGGTGGCGAAATGAAGCTTGCAGTAGTTGACGCCAGGGGCACCGAGCTTCGGCAGATCGAAGTCGCGGACGAAGTCTTCGGCATCGAACCGAACCGCGCGGTGTTGCACCAGGCCTACGTCGCCCAGATGGCGAACCGGCGTGCCGGGAATGCCCACACGAAGACGCGGGGCGAAGTTCGCGGCTCGAGTGCCAAGATTCGGCGCCAGAAGGGCCTCGGGCGCTCGCGCCAGGGCACCATCCGCGCACCCCACCACGTTGGTGGTGGCACCGCCCACGGGCCGCGGCGCCACAGCTTCGCCAAGGATCTCCCGCGCCGCATGCGCCGGTTGGCCCTTCGTTCCGCGCTCAGCAGCCACGCCGCTGCAGGCTCGCTCATCGTGGTCGACGAGCTGACGCCCGCGGAAGCGAAGACGAAGGTCATGCAGGAAACCATGCTCGCCCTCGGCGTCGACCGCCGTGGCCTGTTGGTCAGCGGTGAGCCGGACGCCCAGCTCCTGCGCTCGAGCCGGAATATCGACGGGCTGAAGGCGCTGCCAGCCCAGAACCTGAACGTCGTTGACCTGGTCAACGCGCACAAGGTTGTTATGACCGAAGACGCCGTCCGGCGCGCGGAAGCGCTCTGGGGTGGCGCAAATGTGGCCCCGCAGCGCGGCCGCCGAAAGGAGGAGGCCAGTGCCTAAGGAGATTCATCCCTACGCCGTCCTCATCCGCCCGATCATCACCGAGAAATCGACCGTCCTCGCGGGCACGAACAAGTACGTGTTCGAAGTCGACCCTCGGGCGAACAAGAACCAGATTCGCGAAGCCGTGCAAGTCGCCTTTAGCGTACGCGTGGCGGATGTGAACACGATGAACGTCCGGGGTAAGCCGAAGCGCTTCGGCCGCAAAGTGGTCAACCGGCCCGACTGGAAGAAGGCCGTTGTGACGCTCGTGCCTGGCGACAAGATCGAGCTCTTCGAGGGGATCTAAGCGATGCCGATCAAGCCATACAAGCCGACATCCCCCGGTCGCCGCGACGCGAGTGGCTACGCGTTCACGGAGATCACGAAGAAGCGCCCCGAAAAGTCGCTCACGGAGTCGCTGAGGAAGCACTCCGGTCGCAACAACCAGGGCCGCATCACGGTGCGTCACCGGGGCGGCGGCAGCCGGCGCCTCTACCGGATCATCGACTGGAAGCGCGACAAGGCCGGCGTGCCGGCACGGGTTGTCTCCATCGAGTACGACCCCAACCGCACCGCGCGCATTGCGCTGCTGCAGTACGCGGACGGCGAGAAGCGCTACATCCTCGCGCCGAACGGCCTCGCTGTGGGCGCCACGCTCACCAGCGGCCCGGGGGCTGAGATTCGCGTCGGCAATACCCTGCCACTCGCGAACATGCCCACCGGCACGCAGGTGCACAACATCGAGCTGACGCCCGGGCGCGGTGGCCAGATGGTCCGCAGCGCAGGGGCTTCCGCCCAGCTGATGGCGAAGGAAGGCGACTACGCCCTCCTCCGCCTGCCCAGCGGCGAGATGCGGCGCGTCCGCATCGAGTGTGTGGCGACCATCGGCCAGGTGGGCAACCCGGAACACTCGCTCGTAAAGCTGGGCAAGGCGGGCCGCTCGCGGCACCGCGGACGGCGCCCACAGGTGCGCGGCACCGTCATGAACGCCGCCGACCACCCGCATGGCGGTGGCGAAGGCCGCGCCCCCATCGGTATGCCCGGCCCGAAGACGCCCTGGGGTAAGCCGACCCTCGGCTATCGCACACGAAAGAATAAGCGCACCGATAAGTTCATCGCCCGGCGACGGACGCGGTAGGAGCTTCGAATGTCACGCTCAACGAAGAAGGGTCCATACGTTCACCCGTCGCTCGACAAGAAAGTCCAGGCGATGCGGGGCGCCCAGTCCCGCACGGTCATTCGCACCTGGTCGCGAGCTTCGACAATCCTGCCCGAAATGATCGGGCTCACCATCGCGGTACACGATGGTCGCCGCCATGTCCCGGTGTTCATCACCGAGAACATGGTTGGCCACAAGCTCGGTGAATTTGCACCGACGCGGACCTTCCGCGGCCACGTGGCGAAGAGCGACCGCCAGAGCAGGGTGAGGCGCTAACCATGGAAGTTCGTGCAACGGCGAAGGGCATCACCGTCTCGCCTCGAAAGGTGCGGCTCATCCTGGACCGCCTGCCCGGCCTCACCGTGGACCAGGCGCTTGCGCTCCTGCGCTACATCCAGTCGCCGCATGCGCGATCGATTTCGAAAGTCGTCCTTTCGGCGGCTTCGAACGCAGAGAACAACTTTGATATGGACATCGACGAACTCGTGATCAAGCGCGCGTATGCCGACGAAGGCCGGATGATGAAGCGCTTCCGCCCACGAGCCCGCGGTCGCGTCAGCCCGCTGCTGAAGCGCTCCAGCCATATCACCATCATCCTCGACGAACGGGGGGTTTGAATTGGGACAGAAAGTACACCCCCACGGGTTTCGCCTCGGCATCCTCTACGACTGGGACTCCAAGTGGTTCGCAGAACGCGACTACACCGAGCGGCTCCACCAGGACCTTGACCTGCGCCGCTTCGTACTCCAGGAGCTCCCCGATGCCAGCATCAGCCGCGTGGAGATCGACCGCAACGCGAACCTCGTGACGGTCACCATCCATACGGCCAAGCCGGGCATCGTCATCGGCCGCGGCGGAGCAAAAGTCGAAGAACTGCGGAACAACCTGGAGCGCTTCACCGGCGGTCGCGTCCGCGTGAACATCCAGGAAATTCGCACGCCCGAACTCGATGCCTACCTTGTTGCGCGCTCCGTCGCCGACCAGCTCGAGCGCCGCGTGGCCTTCCGCCGCGCGATTAAGCAGGCGGTCCAGCGCACGATGCAGCGCGGTGCCAAGGGAGTGCGCATCAACATCGCGGGCCGCCTTGGTGGCTCAGAGATGTCGCGGCGCGAAACGGAAACCGCTGGCCAGGTGCCGCGCCACACCCTCCGTGCGGATATCGACTACGGCCTCGCCGAGGCGCACACGACCTTCGGCCGAATCGGTGTGAAGTGCTGGGTCTACAAGGGCCTCATCCTTCCCGAGCCGCCGCAGGAACCGCCGGCGCCGGTGGAAGAGCAGCCCGAACCCGTCGCAGCACCGGTCGAGCAGGCACCCGCAGCAGCGGCCCCGCCGCCCGCCGCCGCGACCGGCCCAGTCCACACCGCCATTTCCATGGAACAGCAGGAAGCTGTGCAGCGGGAGACCCGCGAGGGAGGCTCGTAAGCGATGCTCCAACCACGCAGAGTTAAGCACCGGAAGCAGCATCGCGGCCGCATGTCCGGCATCGCGACCACCGGGAACTACGTCGCCTTCGGGCAGTACGGGCTCCAGTCGGAGGGCGCGGCCTGGATCGATTCGCGGCACATCGAGAGTGCCCGGCGCGCCATGACCAACTACATGAAGCGCGGTGGCAAGGTCTGGATTCGCATCTTCCCCGATAAGCCGGTGACGGCGAAGCCGGCGGAGACGCGCATGGGCTCCGGGAAGGGCTCGCCGGACCGCTGGGTTGCCGTCGTGAAGCCGAAGCGCGTGCTGTTCGAAGTGGCAGGTGTCCCCGAGCCGGTGGCCCGGGAGGCGCTCCGCCGCGCAGCCCATAAGCTCCCTGTCGCTGTCAAGATCGTGCAGCGCGAAGAGACGGCGGTGTAGCGATGGCAGACGCAAAAGCTCCGGACATTCGCCGCTGGGACGACGAGCGGCTCAACAACGAAATCAACGAAGCCTATCGGGCGCTGTTTACGCTTCGCTTTCAGCACGCCAGCCGCCAGCTGGAAAACTACCGCGAATTGCGCAACGCGCGCCGACGGATCGCCCGGCTTCGCACCATCAAGCGAGAGCGCGAACTCGAGTTCGCCGCGGGCGAGGAGTAGCCATGGGTCAGCAACGAGTCATTGAAGGCACTGTCGTCAGCGACAAGATGGATAAGACTGTCGTGGTCACCACGGTGCGGCGCAAGAAGCACCGCCTCTACCACAAGGTCATCTCTCTGACCCAGCGCTTCAAGGCGCACGACGAGAACAACGAGTGCCGCCTCGGCGATCTGGTGCGGATCCAGGAAGCGCGGCCGCTTTCGCGCGATAAGCGCTGGCGCGTCATCGAGATCCTGCACCGCGGCGACGTTGCCGAGGTCCAGCCCTCGGTCATCGGCCAGGAGCTGGAGCGGGTCACACAGACCGCGCCCAAGCGCGAAGAAGAAGTAGAAGAAGTAACGGAGGCAGAGGAATGATCCAGCAGGAGACTCGCCTCAAGGTTGCAGACAACTCGGGCGCACGGTCCATCCTGTGCATCCGCGTGCTCGGCGGCACCCGGCGGCGCTATGCCCGGCCCGGCGACATCATCGTCGCCACCGTGAAGCAGGCGCAGCCCAACGCCAACGTGAAGAAGGGCGATGTCGTGCGCGCCGTCGTCGTGCGCGTCGCCAAGGAATACGGCAGGCCCGACGGGTCCTACATCAAGTTCGACGAGAACGCCGCCGTGCTCCTGGCGACCGATGGGGAGAACCCCCGCGGCACACGCATCTTCGGGCCGGTCGCACGCGAACTCCGCGACCGCAACTTCATGAAGATCGTGTCGCTCGCACCGGAGGTGCTCTAGTGCCAGCGAAGATTAAGCGCGGCGACCGCGTCGTCGTCATCGCCGGGAAGGACCGTGGCAAGCGAGGTACCGTGCGCCACGTGATCCCGAAGGACGAACGCGTGGTAGTCGAAGGTGTCAACATCATCAAGCGCCACCAGCGCGCTCGCAGCCAGATGCAGCAGTCGCAGATTGTGGAGCGCGAAGCGCCAATCCACATCAGCAACGTGATGCTCATCGACCCCAACTCGGACCAGCCCACGCGCGTCGGCTTCCGCCAGCGGGAAGATGGCACCTGGGTGCGGGTCGGCAAGCGCAGCGGAGAGGACATCGAGTAATGCCGCCGCGAATGAAAGACAAGTACAGCAACGAAGTCCTGCCCGCTCTTCGCGAGCAGTTCAAGTATGAAAACGTCATGCAGGTGCCCAAGCTTGCGAAGGTCGTCGTGAACATCGGTATGGGCGAAGCGCTCACCGATGCGAACGCGCTCGATAGCGCTGCCGACGACGTGGCGACGATCACCGGCCAAAAGCCAGTGATCAACCGGGCCAAGCGCTCGATCGCCAACTTCCGCCTGCGTGAGGGGAACCCGATCGGCGTCTCGACAACCCTTCGGGGCGCCCGCATGTACGAGTTTCTCGACCGCCTGGTGACGGCGGCGCTGCCTCGCATCCGCGACTTCCAGGGGCTCAACCCGAACGCCTTCGACGGCCGCGGGAACTACAGCCTCGGCATCCGGGAACAGCTCATCTTCCCGGAGATCGACTATGACAAGGTCGATAAGGTGCGCGGGATGCAGGT
>JALOAP010000120.1 GCA_023228745.1 Dehalococcoidia bacterium
GGTGGAGCGGACCTCGCTGCCTTCGGTGATACCGAGGAAGTCGCCGAGGATAACGGCGGAGACGGACTCTTCTTCGAGGTTGAGGGCGAGGCCCTGGACCCCGTTTTCGAACTCGAGGAGCTCGGAGTAGCGTGCACCGGCGAGGCCGTGGATGCGGGCCACGCCGTCGCCGGCCTCGATGACGGTGCCCACATCGGTGGACACGACATCGGTGCCGAAGTTTTCAATCTGCTCGCGTAGGATCGACGCGATCTCTTCAGCGCGTACTGGCATTCGGACGGTACCTCTTTCTAGCCCTATACGATGCGGGGATTAGCGCGCTCCCTGCAATTCCTGGCGGAGGCGCTTCAACCGGGTGCGGACGCTGCCGTCGACGACGCGGTCGCCCACGCGCACGATCATCCCCCCAAGGATAGCGGGATCGACGATGGCAGTGGTGCGGACGGGCCGATTGCCAAGGGATGCGCTGAGCTTTCCCTCGACTTCTTTGAGCTGGTCCGTATCGAGTTCGATCGCGGTAGTGATGCGTGCATCGACGATGCCCTCGAGTTCGTCTGCCATGCGGTTGAACGCGCTGGCCACTTCTTCAGCCTCGGCGGACCGTCCTTTGGAGACGAGGAGCCGCGCGAGGTTGAGCGCTTTGGGCGCGACGTCCAGGGTGCGTTCGACCATGGCAAGCCGCTGGTCGAGGGGGATGCGCCCATCGGCGAAGATGGGAGCGGCCTCGGAGCGGGAGAGGACGTTGGCGATGTCGGCGAGGTCGGCCCGCCACCGGGTGACGGTGCCGTCCTCACGAGCGATAGCCAACGCAGCCTGTGCGTAACGCTTTGCGGCCTGGGGGTCTGCCATGCCCTAGTTCTCGCTGAAGGTGGTTTCGGCCAGCGTTTCATCGATGATGCGCTGGTGAGCCTGACGATCGAGCGACTGTCCGATCACGCGGGAAGCCGCGGTCACGGTGATGTCGGCGAACTGACCGCGGAGTTCGCTGATGGCGCGGTCGCGTTCGAGCTGAATTTCGGTGCGGGCACGCTCGAGGGCGGCCTCGCGTTCGCGGGCGGATTGTTCGCGAGCCTCGGTTTGGATACGCGTGGCGATGGCCTGTGCGTTCCCAACGATCTCCTGGCCTTCCCGGCGCGCCTGGTCGAGCTGCGCCTGGATGTTGGCCTGTGCCTGTGAGGCTTCGGCACGCGCGATCTCGGCGGCATTGAGCCCTTCGGCGATCTTCTGCTTGCGCTCGTCGAGCATCCCGAGGATCGGCTTGTAGAGCGTGAGCCGCAGGATCACGAGGAGGACGAAGAAGTTCGCCACCTGCGCGATGAGCTGGGGCAGGTTGATTCCAAGGGCCTCAACTGCCTTGTCCATGAACGAACCGTCCCTCTAGTTAGATAACGAACGCGATGATCAGGGCCGAAAGCAGCGCGTAGATGCCGATGGCTTCCGCGAAGGCGACACCGAGAATCATGTTCGTCTGGATGGCGGCGCGGGCCTCGGGGTTGCGGCCGAGGGCTTCCATGGCCTTGCTAACGAGCATGCCGATAGCGAGGGCGGGGGCGATGCCACCGACTGCCATGGCAAAGGCTGCGCCGATGGCCTTGGCTGCGTCGGTCTCGAGAATCACGAGAAACGGCAGGAAGCTGAGAATATCCATGTGCGTGCCTAACCTCCGTGGCGCTTCCCTGTGGATAGCGCATGGTGTTACTGACAACAGGCCCTACTGCTGGGCCTGGACTGCCCCGGTGTGATGAGCGTCTCCGGCACCCGGCTCGCCATGCCCGTCGTGCTCTTCTTCCTCGTCGCCGTGGTGTTCCACGGCGCCGACGGCGAAGACGAGCACAAGGAGGGCGAAGACGGATGCCTGGATGAAGCCGACGAAGATCTCGAGCCCATAGATGACGTTCGCGACCAGGAATGGCATGAGGAACGTCAGCATGAGGATGAGGACTTCGCCCGCGAAGATGTTGCCGAAGAGTCGGAAGGCGAAGCTGATGATGCGGATGAACTCCGAGAACAGCTCGAGGATTCCGACGAAGGACATGATGCCCTTGAGGTTGAAGAACTTGGAGAGATAGCCAATCCCGAGGGACTGGAAGCCCCAGAACTCGATGCAAAGGAAAGCGACGATGCCGAGGGCGAGCGTGTTGTTCACGTCGCTGAAGACGCCGCGGAAGAAGGGAATAACGAGCGCGAGCTTCTGGCTGTCCTCGAAGCTGACGCCGGTGACGACGAGCTGTTCGCCAAGGGCAGCGCTGGGGACCCCGTGGGCTTCGCCGTCGCCATCCGCGGTGGCAGCCGTGAGGATGACGGGTGCATCGGGCGCAGCTTCGAGGGCGGAAAGCGCAGCCTGAACCGTGGCAGCGTCCGGGACGAAGCCTTCTTCATCGGCGGCGTCGGGTGCTTCGAAGCCGGTGTACTCGTCGGCGAGGAAGATGATGTAGCGATCGAGTGTGATGCCAGGCTGTTCGGCGAGATCGGCTTCGAACTCTGTGGCGCCGGCGCGGGGCTTGGTGTAAACGACCCCGCCAGCTTCATCCATTTTCCAGGCGGCGAAGTGGAGGCTGTCGCACTCCGTTTGGAGGACGTCGTCGGTGGGATTCGCGAAGGCGTCGTCGCAGCCCATGAGGCGGCCTTCGGCGTGGTGCACTTCGATTTCGTGGAAGATGTGGTGCCCGACGTCTTCCGTCTTGCCGATAGCGCTAAAGAACGGAAGCAGGCCGGCCCAGTTGCTAATGATGATGTAGATGAAGAGCGTGGCCACGACGGTGAAGAAACGGCGGCCATTCTTTTCGCCAGCGATCTCTTCGCACTGGTTGACGAGGAAGCCGAGGCTGGCTTCGACGAAGTTCTGGAGGCCGGAGGGAATGACCTTCATCGAGCGGGTGGCGAGGATGCTCAGGATGATGAGGAAGACCATCACGAACCATGAGGTAAGGAGGGTGTTCGTGATGTTCAGCGGCCCAACCTTAGTGATGACTTCGGCGGGGACGATGATCTCCGGCTGAGGGCCCTGCGCAATGATGAGCCCGACGGCAAGCCAACCGAGTACAGCGATGATCGCGAGGGCGATGTAGACAAGCTTCAAGTCAACGCTTCTCCGGCGGCTCGTTTCCGAGCCGGCGTATGAATGGCAGGAGCATGCGGTATCCGCCGACAAAGGCGACGGCGAGTCCCAGCAGGATCCCAATCAACGTGAACGTGGGCTCGAGCCCGGTCGCGGAGTCAGCCCATTGGCCGATCACTACACCGAGGATGATGCAGGTGGCGAAAAACCAACCCGCGCCGAGCAGGTAGGCAGTTGGTACCATCCAGCTGCCCACTCTCGCCTCCTCGGGCGCCCGGTCTCCAGACCCCGCGCATCATAGGGGGTTTGTGAAGCAATGCGCAAGCGACGGCAGAGAGATTCTATCTATCGCTTGCGTTCGTCGAAATCGTCGAGATCGAGGCCCTCGATAAAATCCTTAAACGCGCCGAGGCGTTCGAGCTCGGCGGGGTCGACGGGGCGGGGGCGGCCCTCTTCGTCGACGCTCTCACGGGGCTGTCCTTCTTCGTCGAGAACCACGCCTGCGCGGTCGAGCACTTCGTCTTCGGCGAAGATGGGAGCCTCCACGCGGACGGCCAGGGCGATGGCGTCGGAGGGACGGGAGTCGACCTCCATGGTCTGGCCGTTGACGTCGAGGACAATGCGCGCGAAGAAGGTGTCGTTGGAGAGATCGTTGACGACGATGTAGGCGACGCGGGCCCCGAGTTGTTCGATCAGGTTTCGCAAAAGGTCGTGTGTCAGGGGGCGGGCGACAGAGACGTCCTGAAGCCGGACGGCGATGGCGTCGGCTTCCGCGGGGCCGATCCAAATGGGCAGATAGCGGTCGGAATCCTTCTCGCGGAGGATGACGACGCGCTGGTAGTTCATCAGGCTGAGCCGGATGCTCTCGATCGACAGTTCCCGCACGTCCAACACCTCCGCGAGAGGCGAGCCCCTCGGCTCGATGATAGGGACGCCCCGATCAGCGAGTCAATGAACTTAGCGCAGGGCAGTGGGGTGTGGGGCGATGCGTTGACGTAAAGGCCGCATGTTCATGACGGCGACGGCGCCGATCGTCGCGGCAAGGAGAGCCATGACGGGGGTCACGCCAACGAGGTCCGAGAGGGCGCCGGCGGCGAGAACCGGGAGGGAGGATGCGATGGCGGCCATCGCTGCCTGGGTGGCGTTGACGCGCCCCTGGAGGTGCAAGGGGACGCGGTCGTTGATCACCGTCTGGCCGGCGACCTGGACGAGGGCATAGGCGAAGCCGAGGGGCGCGACGAGGAGCATCGCGAGCGCGCCACCGCCGTCGAAGCTGCCGACGCTGATGTGGTTCAGCCAGCTGAACGCGCCGTAGCCGCCGAGAAACTCGGCGAGTTGGTTCGTGAATGTGAGCATGGCGAGGAGGACAACGCAGCCGACGAAGCCCATGGTACTGAGGGCCGCGTGCGGCACGCGATGAGCGAGGAACCCGGCGACCCGGAGCCCAACCACAACACCAATTGCGGCCGGCGTGAGGATGAGCGCACCGAGGTCCACCGGCATCTTGAGCACGTCGGAAATGAACGACGGGATGAGGCCGCCGAGGATGATGAGCGAGGTCGAAATGAGCGTGAGTTCGACGGCGGCGTGCATGACCGCGGGATCGCTGCGGATGGCTCGCCAGCCGGTCAGCCACCAGCGCCCACTGATTTCGCCACCAACTTCGAGGCGTGCGGGCTTTTCGATGCGGCCGATGGCAAGGGCCTGGAAGGCGGCCACGACGAACATCACCGCGCAGATGATGAAGAGCACGTCCGGGTTGTCGATGACGCGGAGGACGACCGGGGTGAGGACGCCGAGGCCGAGGAGCTGCGCTGCGCCGCCGACCGCCTGGCTAATGGCGTTGGCGCGGGCGAGGTCCGGACGTTGGACGATGGCCGGCATGATGGCGCCTTCTGCAGAAGTGGCGAACTGGCTGAACGTGGAGAGTGCGATCGCGACGAGGTAGTAGGTGGTCGCGGTTGCGTCGGTACGGACGAAGGCGATGCAGACTCCGGCGCGGGCGATATCGCCGAGGAAGACGAGTAGGCGCTTGGGAAAGGTATCGGCGGCGGCTCCAGCGACGATGCCGGCGACTGTGGAGGGAATTACGAGCGCGAGCACGAGGAGCGAAGCGAGGAAGGCTTTGTCGGTCTCCTGCACGATGAGGAGGACGAGGCCAAAGTTGAGTGCGTTCTGGGCCACGCGGGACCAAAACCGGGTGAAACTGAGCATGCGGAAGGGGCGCTGCTGAAGCAGCCCCGGCCGCGGGCCTGTGTCAGTCGCTGCTGCGGGAGACGAGACTTCGGGCACGAGATTCGAACCGCCGCCGTTCGAGCATTACTCTGCGGCCGCAGGTGGTGCATTCGATTCCGATGTCCGCGCCGACGCGGTACACAAGGAATTCCCAGCCGCCGCAGGGGTGTTGGCGCCGCATACGGTACACGTCGCCGACATTTATTTCAGGGATCATGCGTGGATGGACGCTGCTGCACCGGCGAGTTCGTCCCGCAAGGCCTGAGCGGCGCGGGCGGCGGCTTCGGGGAAATCTGCCCCGTCAGACGCGTAATAGATGCTCCGGGAGGCGTTCACGACGAGCGTCCCGGGCTCGGCGCCGGCAGCGGCGATGACCTCCGCAGGGCTCCCGCCTTGCGCCCCGACGCCAGGGACAAGGAGCGAGGCGCCGGGGACGATCTCGCGGATTCGCCGGAGTTCGTCCGGGGCGGTGGCGCCGACGACGAGGCCGATGTCCGGGGACCAGGAGGTGACGGTGCGTGCGACCTGTTCGTACAAGGGCACGCCGTCGACCTGCAGGTACTGGAAGTCGGCGGCGCCGGGGTTCGAGGTGCGGCAGAGCAGGTAGAGGCCGCGGCCTTTGTAGGCGAGGTACGGCTCGACGGTGTCGCGGCCCATGTATGGATTGAGCGTGGCGGCGTGAACGCCCCAGGTTTCGAAGAGGGCGCGAGCGTACGCCTCGGCGGTTGAGCCGATGTCGCCGCGCTTGCCGTCGGCGATGACCGGGATGTCACCGGGGATGGCTGCGAGGGTGGCTTCGAGTGCACGCCAGCCTTCGATCCCGAACTGCTCGTAGAAGGCGAGGTTGGGCTTGTAGCAAGCTGCGTAGGGCGCCGTGGCCTCGATGATCGCGCGGTTGCGCGCGGCTACTTCGGAGATGGGGGTGCGCTTCGCGTCGGGGTCGAGGCCGACGCAGACGAGAGAGCCGACTGCGCGGGAGCGCGCGGCAAGCTGTTCGAAATAGTTCATGCGAGCGCCTCCTCGATACCGGGGGCGAACCCGAGTTCGGTCATGCGTTGCCGGAAGGAGGCGGGGTCACCGCTGACGATGATGTCGAGGCGGGCCTGGTTGTCCGGGGGGGCATCCAGGCCCTGTTCGCGGAGCACCTGGACGGCACGGCGGGCGACCGGCTCGGAGGTGTCGACGAGGGTGACGGCGGGGAACTCGGCCGTGATGTCGTCGGCGAGGAAGTGGTAGTGCGTGCAGCCGAGGACGACAGTGTCGGCGCCGGCCTCCACTGCGGGGCCGAGTGCGCGACGGACGGCGTCCCGGGCTTGAGGAGAGTTCGCGCCGCCGGCTTCGACCAGGTCGGCGAGGCCATGACCGGGAACGTTCGTGACCTTTGCGGCGCGGCCGAACTCGTCGACGACTCGCGCGTAGAGGTCGCCGCCCAGGGTTCCCGGCGTGGCGAGGATGGCCACGTTTCCCGAGCGGGACGACTGGGCGGCCGGCTTGAGGCCGGGAACCATGCCGACAAACGGCACGGGGAAGGCTTCGCGGAGGTCAGCTATCGCGGCGGCAGAGGCAGTATTGCAGGCAACGATGATGAGCTTGACGTCGCTGCGGAGCAGACGGTGGGCGATGGCGAACGACCGCTTCCGGACCTCGGCCGCTGGCCGGGGACCGTAGGGAAAGAAGGCGGTGTCGGCAAAATAGACGGTGTGTTCGTTCGGGGCGAGCTGCTGAAAATGGCGCAGCACGCTGAGCCCGCCGACTCCCGAATCGAACACCCCTACGGGGCGTGAATCCATCGTGCGTAGCATACCATTCGGTGCCCCAAACCGGCGGAGGGGGCATGCTTGGCGGCATGGTGGAACGGATCGATGTGGCGATGGTGCCAGCGGAGGCGTTAGCGATCGGTGCTGACGCCTACCTCGTGGTCGATCAGCTGCGTGCGACGACGACGATCGCCACGCTGTTTGAGGCGGGCCTGCGGCGGCTTACGGTTGTGGACGACATCGTGGCGGCGCGGGAGCGCGCGGCGGAGACGGGCGCCCTCCTCTTTGGGGAGGTGGGCGGGCTTGCACCCGATGGCTTCGATTATGGCAACTCCCCGGTGGAGGCGCGCGACGCGGCAGTGGCGGATCGTGAGGCCGTGTTGTTCACGAGTAACGGCACGCGTGCGCTTTGTGCGCTCGGTGGCCGGGGCGAGGTGGTCGCGGCGGCGCTAGCGAACATCAGCGCGAGCTGCCGCTCCGTGGTGGCTGCGAAACGCGTCGCGGTGGTATGCGCGGGCACTGAGCTTGGCACGCGCTTTACGCTCGAGGACTACGCGGCTGCGGGCGCGTTAGTGGCGACACTCCGAAGGCAATCCCCGGAGGCCGAACTGGGTGACGCTGCCACGCTGGCGTTCGAGCTGGCGGAGCGAGGCGACGTCGACCGGCTGGTGCGGGCGGCCGCTCATGCGCTCGCGACGGAAGCGCTGGGCTTCGGCCCGGATATCGATTTCGCAATGCAATGCGACACGTCGCGGGCAGTTCCGCGGGTTGTGGCCTGCGGTTCAGGCTGGGCCGCGCTAGAAGACCGTCCGCGGAGTTAGTTCAGAAGGGGACGCGCACGTTCCCCACGCGGAAGGTGAACCACCGGAGTTTTTCCGGGTTTCGTTCGCCCCAGCGTTCGAACCAGAGCGCGACGGCGAAGGTGAGCATGACGATTGCCGCTCCGAGGACCATGTC
>JALOAP010000121.1 GCA_023228745.1 Dehalococcoidia bacterium
ACGGCTTTCGAGTGAAGTGGCGGCGCTCGAGGCGCGGCTGCCGGAAGCCGAGCGCACGATGACGAGCCTTCGCACGCAGGCGGAAACCGCGTGGCGGCCCGTGCGCGGGAACATCGACGAAGCAACGAAGCGCGCCGCCCTTGCCCGCGAAAGCATCGCCCGGGGGCAAGCACTCGCGGAGGGCGACCGCGCTGCCGCTGCTCGCGAAGCACGTATCGCGCAGCAGGCGCTCGCCGAAGGGAGTGTCCTGCTCGACGCCATCGAGAACCTTGCGAAGCAGCTCCTCGAAGCCCGCGCGGGGCTCGCCGGGATGCTCGCAGAGGCGGAGGAATCGATGCTGCGGGCGAGCCAGCTTGCCGCCTCCGAGGGGCGGAGCGTGCCGGAGCTCGACGAGATCCGGGCGCGCCTGCACGAGGCGCAGGAGAAAGCCACCGCAGACCCGCCCGACCTGCTCACGGCCTACCAGCTCGCGCGCCACGCGGATGCCAGCGCGGATGAGCTCCTCGTCTCACTCCGGACCGCCGGTGAAGAGACACGGCGTGCGCGGGCAGCGGTCGATACCGAGCTCGCTGCCGCGCGGGCTAGCTATAGCCGGGCGGCCGACTTTATTCGCGGGCGGCGTGGGTCGGTTGGCCGCGAAGCACGCACCCGGCTGGCAGAGGCCCACCGTCTGCTCGAATCGGCCGAGGACCTGCGCGCGGAGAACCCGCAGCAGGCGCTCGAACTCTCGCGCCGGGCGACTCGCCTCGCCGACGACGCCTACCGCCTCGCCGACGACGACTTCGGCCACCGCCAGACCTGGGGCACCGGCACCGTGTTCGGCGGAGGCGGCGGCATGATCCCGGGCATCCTCATCGGCGGCGTGCTGGGCGACATCCTCGGTGCCGGTGGTGGCCGCCGTGGCGGCTGGGGAGGCGGCTGGGGCGGCGCCGGGCGATCGATCGGCGGCTCGATTGGTGGCGTGCTGGGCGGGCTCGGCGGACGCTCGCGCGGCGGACGCTGGTAAGGGAACAACCCGGGGTCACCCCGGTTGGCAGACAGGAGGCCACATGGCAACGACGATCCTTGGACGGATGGGACAACTCGTCCGGGCGAACATCAACGCAATGCTCGACCGCGCGGAAGACCCCGAAAAGATGCTCGACCAGCTCATCCGCGACTTCACCAACAACATCCGCGAAGCGGAGGAGGCGGTCGCCCAGACGGTCGGCAACCTGCGGCTGCTGGAGGACGACAACCGCGAGGCGCAGCAGGCGAAGAGCGAGTGGGGGGGCAAAGCCGCTGCTGCTTCGCGCAAGGCAGACGAGCTGCGCATGGCCGGGAACCTCGCTGAGGCCGACCGCTTCGACGAGCTGGCGAAAGTCGCGCTTCGCCGCCAGATCAGCTTCGAAGAGCAGACCAAGACGTTCGCCACGCAGATCGCGCAGCAGACGGAGCTGACCGAAAAGCTGAAGGACGGCCTGAACAAGCTGCGCCAGCGCCGCGAAGATCTCGTCCAGAAGCGGGACGAACTGGTCGCCCGCGCGAAGATGGCGAAGGCCCAGATCCAGGTGCAGGAAGCCGTACGGGACGTTTCCGTGATGGACCCCACCAGCGAGCTGACCCGCTTCGAAGAAAGCATCCGGCGCGAAGAGGCGCGCGCACGCGGGATGGAGGAGGTCGCCGCCTCGTCGCTCGAAGAGCAGTTCGCCGCGCTGGACGCCTCGGAGGATGAGCTCGAAGTGGAGACCCGCCTCGCTGCGCTGAAGGCAGAGTAGGGAGCTGTGCCGGGTGCCCCGTGTCACGTGCCGGGTGCCCGGTGCCCGGTGCCCCAGACGGTCATGGCCCGCGGAAATGCATGGAGGACAGACGTGAAGGAGACGTCACTGGCCGCCGACGAGGCCCTCGCGCTGCTCCGCGAGAACCTGTCGCGGCTCGGCACGCTCAGCAACGGCCTTGCCCCCGGGCGGTTGCACACTCCACCCGGGCCGGGCACATGGTCCGCAAACGATGTGCTGGCCCACCTCCGCGCCTGTGCCGATGTCTGGGGCGGAAACATCGCGAAGATTCTTGCCGAAGAGCACCCGGCCTTCGCCGGCACCAACCCCCGGACGTGGATGAAGAAGACCGACTACCCGGAATGGGCGTTCGAAGACGCCTTCCGCGCATTCGCCGCACAACGCGCCTCCTTGCTCCACACGCTCGAGGCGCTGGCACCCGGCGACTGGGAGCGTCCTGCAACCGTCAGGGCATACGGACAGGCGAACGAGCGGACGCTGCGTTCGTACGCATCCCAGCTCGCACTCCACGAGCGGAAACACGTCCGGCAGATCGAGCAAGCTCTGGGCGCTTAGCGCCCGGTGCACTGCGCACCGGGCACGGGGCACGAAGTTGAGGGAGCCGGCGTGCCGGCTCCCTCAACTGTTAAGCCGTCTAAGCGTTCGCCTTGTCGCCCTGTGCGAAACAACCCTATAATCCGTCGAATCGTGTAGGCGGGTGAACGGGTTTGAAAGTCGAGGTCCTCCAGGAAAACCTTCAGCGCGGCCTTGCGATCGTCGGTCGCGCCGTAGCCACGCGCTCCACACTGCCGATCACGGCAAACGTCTTCCTCGGGACGGACAAGGGCCGCCTCAAGTTGGCGGCGACCGACCTCGACATCGCCCTCTCGGCATGGGTCGGCGCGAAGATCGACGAAGAGGGCGCGACCACCGTGCCGTCGCGGCTCATCGGCGATTTCGTCGCCTCGCTGCCACCCGCCACGGTCCGCCTCGAAGTTCCCGAGCGCGGCCGGCAGGTCAGCCTCGAGTGTGCCCGCAACGAATCGACCATCAATTCGATGGACGCCGAAGACTTCCCCCGCATCCCGGAGATTAAGGACGGGGTCAGCCTTTCGCTCGACCCGCGCGTCCTCCGCAAGGCGATCGAACGGGTCGAATTCGCCGCCGCGAGCGACGATAGCCGACCGGTGCTCACCGGCGTCCATGTGAAGACCGATGGCGACCGCCTCACCCTCGCCTCTGCCGACGGCTTCCGCCTCGCCGTCTCTGAACTCACCCTCGCCCAGGCGCCGAGCGAAGCCATCGAAGTGATCATCCCCGCGCGCGCCCTCCGCGAGCTCTCGCGGCTCATCGCCGACATCAGCGAGCCGATCGAGATGCGCGTGAACCAGCAGCGCACCCAGGTACTCTTCCAGGTGACCGATATCGAGCTCGTCGCGCAGCTCATCCAGGGCACCTTCCCGAACTACAACCAGCTCATCCCCGCGGAATACACCACGCGCTGCGTCGTCCCCGTCGACGAATTCAAGCGCGAAGCCCGCATCGCGGCCATCTTCGCCCGCGACGGCAGCGGCATCATCCGGCTGCAAATGCAGCCCGGCGACACCATGCCCGGCACGCTCAAGGTCAGTGCCCGCGCCGACGAAATCGGCGACAACGAAGGCAGCATCGACGCGGAAGTCGAGTCCTCCAGCGGCGAAACGGCGAAGATCGCCTTCAACGCGCGCTACCTGCAGGACGTCCTGAACGCGCTCCACGGCAAGGTTGCGCTCGAAATGACGAGCCCCTCCAGCCAGGGCGTCTTCAAGCCCGTCGACGAAGACGGCGCCGAGCTCGACGACGGCGGCAAGTACGTGCACGTCGTCATGCCCATGTTCGTCCAGTGGTGAGTAAAAACAGGTAGATTACCAGCTAACGAGGCACGCTCGTCCGAAGCTGAAACCTGCAGATCGAGGGCGTCGGCGACCAGTTTCATGTCCTCGCCAGCGGCGTCGGGCAACCATTCGCGGACACCGTCGCAGACCGCTTCCAGGTCCAGATCGTCGATGGATCCGGCCACCTTTTGCCTTGCCGTCACCCGGCGCGTCGTTGCTCGTTCGCGCTCCTGACGCAGCCGCATCAGCTCCAGCTCGAAAGCCTCATCGTCCAGTTCGCCCGCCTGGTAGCGGCGCACGACCTGCTTCCTCTCAGCGTCCAGGGCCGCGACAACGTCGTCCAACTGGGTATCGTGGTTGGCAACCGAGTCTTGCTGTTGCAGTTCGGCGACGATGAGTTCCGGATGCGAGAGGACACCCGCGACCGCTTCCTTGACTGCGCCTTCGATGGCATCGGCGCGCACGTAACGGGACGAGCACCGGTCATGCTTCGGCCCGGCGAAGGCCCGTCGGCAGCGGTAGTACGTGTAACGCTGCTGCAGCGTCTGTCCCACCATGGAGGCCCCGCAGGCCGAACAGCGGATGTGCCCCGCAAGCGGATACGTTGCGGTCCGTCGGCCCATCCGAAGTCGCTCAGGGTCCTGGAATCGTTCCTGCACGCGCTGGAACTACAACTAGCGTCCTCCGCGATCCCGGAGCGTCAGTACCACTCGCAAACTGTTGACGCTAGCTTCCCGCGCTTGCGGGCACGCGGAAGTCGCCGGCTGGCTGCCGGCCGGGCACGAAGTACACCGCTAACGGCTGCCCCTCCACCTCGTGGACAGGCACGTCGATATCAAACACCTCCCGCAGGACCGGCGGTGTGACGATCTCCCGCGGCGAACCGTCTGCGACGATCCGCCCATCCTTCATCGCCACGATCCGGTCGGCATGGTATGCGGCGAAGTTGATGTCGTGGAGCACCACGACGATCGTCTTCCCCAGCTCCGTCGCCATGGTCCGGATGAGGCCCATCGTCTGCGCCGCGTGCCGCATGTCGAGGTTGTTCAGCGGCTCATCGAGGAGCACGTAGTCGGTGTCCTGGCAGAGCACCATTGCAATGAACGCGCGTTGGCGCTGTCCGCCCGAGAGCTTGTCCAGCTGGCGACCGGCGAATGGTTCGAGCTGGAGGTACTCGATCGTTCGGTCGACCTGCGCGATGTCCTCGCCTGTCAGGCGGCCGCCCGAGTACGGGAAGCGTCCGAATTCCACGAGCTCCCGCACAGTAATGCGCACGGCTACCTGGTTCTCCTGGCGCAGGATCGAGAGGCGTTGCGCGACCGCGGCGCTCGCCGCCGTTGCGACATTCAACCCGTCCACGCTCACGCGCCCGGCGTCCGCATCGAGCGTGCGGCCGACGATCGACAGCAATGTGGACTTACCGGCGCCGTTCGCACCCACGAGCGCGGTGACACCGCCCTTCGGGATTGTGAGGGAGACATCGTCCACCACCGTCGTGGCGCCGTATCGCTTCGTCACGTGGTCGATTTCGATCATCGTCGTGCCTCCCGGTAGAGCAGGTAGATGAAGTAAATGCCGCCGGCGAAGCTGATGATGATGCTCAGCCGGGTTTGGAACTCGAGGAACTCCTGCAGCACGAACTGTCCGCCAACCAGCGCGAGCATGCCGAGCAGCCCTGCCGCGGGCACGGTATAGCGGTGCCGAAACGTCCCCGTGAGCTGGTACGACAGGTTCGCCACCAAGAGCCCGAGGAACGCTACGGGCCCCACGAGCGCCGTCGACACAGAGACGAGGATCGCGACCACGAACAGCGCCCGCCGGACGAGCTGGTCGTGATCGACCCCGAGGTTCGTGGCGTGTTCGCGGCCCAGCGCGACGACATCGAGGCGGCTGAGCATCGGCCACGAAGCGATCGTCACCAACCCGACCGTAATCGCCGAGACGACGAGCAGGTCCTGGTTCACGGTGCTGAAGTTGGCGAACAGCCGGTCCTGGAGCTGCGTGAACTCGTTCGGGTCGATCATCCTCATGACCAACTCCGTCAGGTTGGAGAACACCGTGCCCATGATGATCCCGACGAGGACGAGCACGTACACATCCCGGTCGCCTCGGCCAAGCAACCAGCGATAGAGCAGCATCGCGAACCCGATCATCGCCAGCACTTCGAGGCCGTACCGCAAGCGGACGTCGATCTGCAGGAACTCCGCCGTGCCGAGGAAGTACGCCGCCAGCGTCTGGATGAGCACGTAGAGGGAATCGAACCCCATCAGGCTTGGCGTGAGGATCCTGTTGTGGGTCGCGGTGTGGAACAGCACCGACGAGTAGGCGACGGCGAACCCGACGAGCGCCATCCCCGCCACCTTGCGCCCGCGCAACTCGAGCGCGTAGTCGAGCGAGCCCTTCAGGTCGTAGGTCATGAACAGCGTCACGGCGAGCGCGAACAGCACGAGCAGCGTGGCCAGCACGGTGCGGGCGCGCCCCGGATGGAACCCGAGCACGAGCGCCGCAGCGCGCGGTGAGCTGGCAAGCGGTTCAGCGGCCAAGCGAACGGGCCCTCAGCACGAGAATGATGAAAACGAACCCTCCGCCTACGCCTACCACCGAACCGACGGGCACTTCGTAGGGGTAACGGATGGTCCGGCTGATGATGTCGCATGCGAGCACGAAGAAAGCGCCACCGATCGCCGTCGCGGGGAGCACGCGGCGCAGGTTATCGCCCATCGCCATCGTCACCAGGTTGGGCACGATCAGCCCGAGGTACGGGATCGCCCCTACCACCACCACGACCACCGCCGACACGAACGACACGAGGCACAGCCCGCCGTACAGGACTCGCTCGTAGTGCACGCCGAGATTGACGGCGAATTCGCGACCCATGCCCACGAGCGTGAACCGGTTCGCGAACAGGTACGTCACGACGGTGAGCCCACCCACGAGATAGAGCAGTTCGTAGCGGCCGCGGAGCGTGCCAGAGAAGTCGCCGTTCGTCCAGGCGTTGAGCGACTGCAACAGGTCGTACTTGAAGGCGAAGAACGTGGTGATGGCCTGCATCACGCCCCCGAACATGATGCCCACCAGCGGCACCACGATGATGTCCGGGTGGCGCATCCGCTGGACCAGGACAAGGAAGAGCAGTGTGCCCGCCATCGCGAACACCACTGCGATCGACATCTTCAGGAAGATCGATGCCGATCCGAACCAGATCGTCGCGGCCACAAGCCCGAGGCTCGCCGAACTTACGGTGCCCGCTGTGGAGGGCGCGACGAACCGGTTTCGCACCAGCGTCTGCATGATGAGGCCGGCGACACTCATCGCGGAGCCCGCAAGCAAGATGGCCGCGAGCCGGGGCACGCGGCTTTCGACGAACACCCGCATCTGATGGTCGCTGTTGTCTAACCGCAGCACAT
Source organism: Dehalococcoidia bacterium (assembly GCA_023228745.1). Lineage (GTDB taxonomy): Bacteria > Chloroflexota > Dehalococcoidia > Tepidiformales > Tepidiformaceae > JALOAP01. Next base: position 7,039 of record JALOAP010000121.1, read on the forward strand.
CGAGCGGCGTCACGCTGCTCACGCCGATGAACAGCGACCCGAACGCGGTGACGAGGAGGAGCGCCAAAGACCCAACGGTCAGTGCCCGCCCATCGAGCGCCTGGAACCACCCGGCGAGGCGCGACGGTGCTGCTGCACCGCCGCGTCCCGCTGCTCGCGCCTCGGTCATTGCGGCGACCCGAAGCTCGCCACGCTAGCCGAGCCCTACCTTGGCGTCTTCGATCATCCGTTCCAGCGCAGGAAGGGAGTTGAACGCGATGTACCAGGCGAAGTTGTCGACATAGACCACGCGATCGTTCTGCCACGCTGGCGTTTGCTGCACGATAGCGTTGTCGAGTACTGCCTCTGCCGCGTCACCTTCGTCGCCGACAGCGGCGGACCGGTCGACGACAAAGAGCACCTCTGGCTCAGCTTCGAGGATGAATTCGAACGAGATGACGTCACCATGGGTCGCTTCTCGTTCCAGGCTGTCATCGGCGGCCGGGAATCCGAAGAGGCTGTGCACCATGCCGAAGCGCGACCCGGGTCCGTAAGCCGAGACTTCCGCCCCACTCGTCATGACCACCAGGGCTGTGCCGGCGCCGGCGCCGTCCTTCGCTACCTCAGCAGCAGCCGCCTCGAGGCGATCGAGCTCGGCTGCTACCTCGTCTTCGACCTGAAAGATCTCGCCGAGCGTTTCGTGGACCTCACGGAAGCTCTCCTGATAGTTCTCCCAGTCCATTGTCAGGTCGATGGTAGGAGCGATTTTCGACATCTCCGGGTAGGTGGCCGAAGAGCGGTGGGCGACGATGATGAGGTCCGGCTCGAGCGCGTTGATGGCTTCGTAGTCCGGTTCAAACGCCGTGCCGACAGGCTCCAGGCCACTATCCTCGACGGCCGCCTTGAACTCGTCCGGGACCGGAGTGCCGAGT
>JALOAP010000122.1 GCA_023228745.1 Dehalococcoidia bacterium
ATGCTGAGCGGGCCAGGGGCACTCGCGCTGGCGACATCGTCCGCACAGCGCTACGGCGAGGGTGTGACACTCTCCGCGGCGGGTATCGTGCTGGTCGCAACGTTCGTCGTCTTCGCCCTGACTGCGGTGCTGGTGCGCTTCATCCCACCGGCCGCCCTCCGCGCCTTCGCTCGCATCATCGGTGTGATCCTCATGGCCATCGCCGTCGACTTCGTCGTTTCCGGCTGGCTGGAGGCGACGGCGTAAGGCAGTTGGCGACGGCCGACTGGCGGCGGGCAGCAGCGTCCGCGTACTGCACCCGCTGGTAGCTGGCGACTGGCGACTGACTCCTGGCTGCCGGCCCGATAGACTCGAACCATGCCCGATGACCTTGGTGCAGCCCGCGACGCCGCCGAAAGGCGCGGCGTCGGCAGCTACGAACGCCACATATTTCTCTGCATCGGTCCGGATTGCTGTTCGACGGAGACAGGCGAAGCCGCATGGTCGCGGCTCAAGCGGCGCACGGCGCTGCTCAACGGTTCCTCCGACCGCGGTCGCATCTACCGCACGAAGGTCGGCTGTCTGCGGATCTGCGAAAACGGTCCGGTCGCCGTCGTCTACCCGGAAGGCACGTGGTATGCCGGCCTCGATGCGGAGGGGCTGGAGCGCGTCATCAGCGAACATCTCGGCGAAGGGCGCAAAGTCGAGGAGCTGGTCATCGGGCGGAACCCGCTATCCGCCCCGCAACCACCGGCGGATTAGGGCAACGTTTCCCCGTTCCGGTTCGCAGCCTACAATTCGCACATGGCAGTGAAGGATCCCGCTCGAGCGAAGGCTCGCATCGAACAGCAGATCGCGCGGATCGCATGGTTGCGCGGCACCGGCCCCAACCCGTTCGAATACGACCAGTGGAACGCCCGCACGAAGGAGATCCTCTCCGCGCTCTTCGGCCCGGATTCGCCAGAGCTCGAACGGTACGAGGAGGCCGCGAACATCCGCGGCCGGCTTCCCGGTGTTCGCGGCCAGGCCGAGAACATGACGCTGAACATCCACGGCCAGTGGGGCATCCTCGGCCGCCTCGAGCGCGCCAAGGCCGTCCTCCAGGAACTCGCCAACGGCCTGTCCGCGACTAGCCAGTAGTCAGTCGCCAGCGGTAGCCGAGGCCCACTACGGCCTCGGGACTACACGCGCCGCTCCATCACCCGCGACCCGGTCACAATCGACAACCGCCAATCGTCATTCGACAATCCTCCCGCGGGCAGCCCCACGGAGGTTGTATGGACGGCGTCGGAAAAACCACCTGGGTCATCGCAGATGGTTACCTCCCTGCCTGGAGCACCGGGCGCGAACCAGAGATGACGAGCCACGAGGCCTTCTGTGTCCTCAACGCTGGCGATAGACCCGCAATCGTTGAGGTCATGGTGTACTACGCCGACCGCGACCCGAGCGGCCCGTTCCGCGTAACGGTCGAAGGAAAGCGGAACCGTCACGTGCGCTTCAACGATTTGGTCGACCGGGAAGTGCTCCCGCTCAGCGCCGACTATGCCGCGGTGATCCGCTCCAATGTGCCGGTCGTTGTGCAGCACACGCGGCTCGACTCGCGCCAGGCGGAGAACGGGCTGTTTAGCACCATCGCGTACCCCGCGGGGTAGGCGGCCGGCGGTCAGTCGTCAGCTACCAGTCGCCAGTCGTCAGCGATAGTCGAGGCCCACCACGGCCTCGGGACCTGTGCGACCGGCACCATCACCGGCGACCCGCCTCCGACCTCCAACCGCCGCCACACCGGCGGCAATCGAAAATCGAAAATCTGAAATGGCGTGTGCGAATCGGCCTCCCGGCCGCCCACACCGGGCCTTCCGGGCCTGCCAACGCGGCGCACGGCGAGCGATGATTTGGCTACCAAGAAGAGAGGAGAAAGAAGATGAAAATCCCGATTCACCTCCTCCACGTACGGTGGGAAGTTGACAGGTCTGGCCCGAAGTCAGGGCCGAAGCCAACTGGTCGCACCTAGAGCCGGGCACGCAACCTGCCGGCACAGAGCTCCAGGGCGGACCGAGCCTCCGGACTACTTCTCGTGAAGTGCTTCGGCTCGGCGGCTAGGGAGCGACACAGAACACAAACAGCGGCCCCGGGAATATTCCCGGGGCCGTTTCACGTCCGGTCGCTCCCGTCGCCGCGTCGACTCACCTGGCCTTCGGCCCCACGAAACGTTGGCCGAGGACTCTGACACGCCGCCATTCGCCAACTTTGGTGCGCAGACCGATGGGCCTGGAGGCGGCCCATAGCCAGTAGTGGCGGGCCACCACTACCCTTGAGCGCATGACTCGTCGCCGGATTGTGGTGAAGCTGGGCACGAGCCTCCTGACTGCTGGCTCCGACCGCCTGGATCTCGAAGCGATGTCGCGCCTGGTGGGACAAGTTGTACGGCTGCGGAAACGCGGCGCCGAAGTGGTGCTCGTTTCGAGCGGCGCCCAGGCAGCGGGCCGCCACCGGCTCGGCAAGCGGCTCCGCCCCGGCCAGTCGCCCAGCCGCCAGGCCTTCGCCAGTGTCGGCCAGAGCCACCTCATGCAGAGCTGGGACGAGCTGTTCGACTGGCACGATGTCGTCGTCGCGCAGGTGCTGCTCACTCGCCGGGACCTCGCCGATCGCCTCGGCTACCTGAACGCACGCAACACCCTGCGCGACCTGCTCGAAGCCGGGACTGTGCCCATCGTGAATGAGAACGACGCCGTCGCGCTCGACCGCGTGCTCGCACAGAACATCGGCGAGAACGATTCGCTGTCCGCGATGGTCGCAAACCTGATCGACGCGGACCTGCTCGTCATCCTCACGGACGTCGATGGGCTGTACGAAGCCGACCCGCGTGTCCAGCCGGACGCGAAGCTGATTCGCCGCGTCGAACGGATCGATGAGGTGGAGGCGATGGCCGGTGGCGCGCAGGGTCCTGGGACCGGCGGCATGGTGACGAAGCTCAGTGCCGCGCGCATCGCCACCCAGGGCGGTGTCGAAGTGGCCATCGCGAATGGACGGCGGCCGGACACCCTCATCGAGATCGCTGGTGGCGCGGAGACCGGCACCCGCTTCTTGCCCGCGCCCAGCGGCCGCCTCGAAAGCCGCAAACGCTGGATCCTTGGCAGCGTCACCCGCGCGGGCTGCATTGTCGTCGACGACGGGGCGGTGACAGCACTGCAAAAGCGCGGCCGCAGCCTCCTCCCGGCCGGCGTCACACGCGTCGAAGGCATGTTTGACCGGGGCGAGGCCGTCGAAGTGCGCGATGCGAAGGGCGCCCGCGTGGCCGCAGGCATGAGCAACTACGCCAGCAACGAGCTCGAGCGGATTCGCGGCCTGCACAGCGACCGCATCGCTGCGACGCTCGGCTACAGCTACGGCGAAGAGGCGATCCACCGGGACAATCTCGTGCTTTTGTGAGTCCCCCGTGTTCAGTGCCCGGTGCCCGTGCTCAGTGCTTCACGGCACGAGGTACGAGCTACCCGGCAACATGGCACGGGGCACTCGGCAGGGGCACGGGGCACCGCCCCGCCCACCGCCTACCAGCCCGCGGCGGCTGTACCGGGTATCGCGTCGTAGGGGCTCGCGCTGGAAGTCTCGGCGCCGGGGACTGCTGGCAGGCCGGCGGGCAGGTCGAACTTCTGGTTCGCGCGCTCCTGTCGCGAGGTAAGGCGTGCAACAACCACGATCGCGAGCGCCGTGACCACGATCATGGCGATGTCCATGCCGAAGGCGAACCAGGTGACGTCGGCCAGTTCGCCCGCAGTCAGCTCGCCGCTATCATCTGCTGCCGCCGTCCAGGCGCCTGTCCAGAGCCCGTTCGCGACCACGTAGGCGATCCACCAAATGATGATCCAGAGCGACGTTGAGCGGCGGCGGTAGCGATCGCTCAGGTCCGCGGGTAACGCCGGGTCGCTGGCCCGCCACGCCTGTAACAGCACCCGGCAGGGCTGGACCCAGTTCGCGAAGGGGATGAACCACCAGGCGATGGACCAGCCCGGCGTGAACTCCGCGTCGCGGACGCCAAGCGAGGCCGCGTTGCACGTCGCCCGCCGCGTCCACCAGATGAACACGCCCGCGATGGGCAGCACGATCATGAGCTGCAGCCCCTTCACGATCCCGAAGAAGTCGTACGAGGCCTGCTCCTGGTCGAACGTCACGCGCTTGCCATCAGCGATGTCGCGAAGGAGCAGCGCGCGGTCCACATCGGCAGTGAGCGCAACCAGGGTGACGGCGACAAAGAGCCCAAACAGGATGTAGAGCACTACCGCTGGCGTGCGCAGCGAGGTGAACTTCGGGCGGCGCATGAAAAACGGCGTCTGCGCGGGTGGCGGCATGCGCCAGTCCCGCGCGGCGTCGTCGAAGAGCAGCACTTCGCCGAGCGGGCCACGCGTCCACCAGCGCCCGGCGAAGCGAAAGGGCGCACGATCAGCTTCGGTCCAGCGTCGCGCTCCACCGGCGGCGTCGCCTTCGGGGCTGGCCGTCGTGGTCACGGGCGCGGATGCCGCGCTCGTTTCATCCCCACCAACCGCACGCCCACAACGACTGCAGAATGCCGCGTCGTCCGGCAGCTCCGTGCCACAACGGATGCAAAACAACAGAGAGGTCTCCCGCCAGCCAGTGCGTTCACTCTACCGCCTGGCCGCCGTAGTCGCCCAGATCGTCGGCACGTTGTGGCCGCAACTTTTGCCCCGGGTGACCCGCTGGACCGCGGGCTCTACGCTCGACCCATGAGCCTCGCCGCCCCCGAGCAGTCCCCCGTCGCGGACGAGCGCACCCCGTTCGAGCCACCGCCAGCCCGCCGTGGGCTGGCGATCACGGTAGTGGCCGGGGCGTTCGGGTGCATCGTGGTGCTTGCGGGGCTGGCGTTCGCCTTCAACCGGCTCGCCTGGCCGCAGACCGAGCCACTCGGAAGCCCGGTGATGGGCATCAACTATAGCTGCGACTACGCCGAATACCTGCTGCTCGAAGACCCCACGCGCGGCCTCGGCTGGGCCGAGGACGACCGGCCCGGCCGCGTGCAATGGTGCGCAGGCACATTCGCGACGCTCCTTCGCGACACCGGCGCGGCCCACGTTCGCATCTCCGTGTATTGGGACGAAGTGGAGCCGCGGGAGGGCGAGTTCGACTTCGCGCTGCTCGATGCGCTGATCGAAACAGCGGCCGCGCACGATGCGAAGGTCTTCCTCACGGTCGGGATAAAGGCGCAGCGGCACCCGGAGTACTACATCCCCGGATGGGCGCTCGACGACGTGCACATGCCGCACGGCGCGGTGGTAACCGATGACCCCTTGCTGCGCGAGCGCGCGTTGCGGATGGTCGAAGCCGTCCTGCGGCACGCTGCGCCCTCCCCGGTGGTCGAGGCCTGGGGCGCCGACAACGAGCCGTTCGTGCCATCGCAGCGCGCCAGCATGTGGCGACTGGGCCGCGATTTCGTCCAGGAGGAGGTGGGCCTGGTCCGGGCGCTCGACCCGCAACAGCGGCCGGTGGTCATCACCCAGGCGCAACACCACCTCTGGGACAGCTACCGCAGGGAACGGGAGTGGATCCTGGAGGACGCGGATGTGCTCGGCATGAGCCTCTACCCCTTCCGGAACTACTCGGTACTCGGGGTCGATATGGTCGTCCCTATCCCGGAGCTGGCGCCGGTGCACCCGAACTACGCGGCCCACCGCAAGGAGGCGCACGAGCGCGGCCGCGAATACTGGATCACCGAACTGCAGGCGGAGCCGTGGGCGGATTTCGACATGCACCTCATCTCGCCCGGGCGCCCATCGCCCAACCTTTCGCCCGAGAAGCTGCGCAAGAGCGTCGAATATGCACGGCGCACCGGCGCCGACCGTGCGTACCTCTGGGGCGCCGAGTGGTGGCTGTTCCAGCGCGAACGGTACGGCGATGCGACGTGGATGGACCTCGGTGCGCGACTGCTCGCCGGCGAGTACGACTAGCGAATAAGCACGATCGGCACGGCCAGGTCGAGGCGGCCCCAGTTCTGATCCGCTGTGAGAACCGGCAGATGGAGCCGCAGCGCGAGCGCGAGGGCGAAGCGGTCACCGAGCGAGAGCCCAAACGGGCGCGTCACCGTTCGGAGGGCCGCCGCCTCGAACGCGAGGGCACGGTCAGCGTCGAAGACCTCGAGTCCGACAGGCGCGAGGATCCGTTCGATCTCCGAACCCGTAGCGCCGGACTCAACGAGCTTCGTAACGACCTCGGCGAAGTTGACGCTTGAAATGGCGAGGTGCCCAGCAAAGGGATCGATCACGTGGCCACCAGGCTCCCCTTGGAGAGCCGCAAGCACTGGTGAAGCGTCCGTGACCACTTCAATCAACGAGTGCTTCCCGGTGGCGCTCAGCAATGAGCTCGTCGGCGAGGCTTCGATCAGTGGGCATGAAGGGCCTGGCCCTGGCCCTGGCAAGCTCCATCGCCGCCCGCTGCTCCTCGGTGGGCTTGCGGCGCAGCAGCTCCGCCACAACCTCTTCCTTTGACCGCTTGCGCGCTATCACGAAAGAAGTATAGCGAGCACAGTGTCACCCGGTCAGCCGTCGTGCCGCGCGGACCACATCGGCCACTTCGAACGGCTCGCGGATGAAGACGTCACACGCGCCGTCAGGCGGACGCTCATAGGCGGACGTCATGATCACGGGGACCACCGGGCCGCAACACTGCCGGAAGCGCAGGGCAAGCTCCGGGCCATCCATGCCCGGGAGGATGTTCCCGGTGACGAGCAGCGAGAAATGACCTTCGTGACGTTTGATGAGTTCGAGTGCCTGCTCAGCGGTGGAAGCGGCGACAACGGAGCGATCGAGTTCTGCCAAAGACGCAACGAGCAACCGCCGCAGCGGAGCGCTGCGGTGAACGACAAGGATCATGGTCCCAGATTGGCAGGTTTGTGTGGCTGTTTCGTTCATCGATCGCGCCAAAACATGTCGCCAGAATCACAGCCCTCCGTGCTACGCCCTGCCGCTCTGGCCCGGAACCTGCATCCACCTCGAAAAGAGCCCGTATAGTGGCGCCGTGGTTCCCGCGTCCTTCTTCGAACGTCACGCCGGGCTTGCAGCGCTGGCCTCGCGCGACTACCGGCTCCTGCTGCTCGGGTCGACGCTCGTGGGCATGGCCATGCCCCTGCAGTTTCTCACGCAGATCTTCTGGGTGCAGGACAACTACCCCCACCGCGACGTCTTTTATGTCGGTCTTATCGCCGGGAGCCGCGGCGTCGCGATGCTCGTGTTCAGCCTGCTCGGGGGCGCCATCGCCGACCGTTTCGAACGGCGGCGCGTGCTGCTCTGGTGCGAAGTTGCCGCGCTGCTGCTCAACGGTGGTGTCGCCCTCCTCATGCTCACAAATCCGTTCGGCGACGCCACCATCGCGGCGCTGATCGTGTTCACGTTCTTCGCGGCGGGGAACATGGCAATCGACATGCCGGCGCGAAACGCGGCCATCCCGGCGGTCGTGGGCATGGACCACATCGGCAGTGCGATCAGCCTGAACATGGTGGCGATGCAGGCGACGTTCCCGCTGATGGTCCCCGTCACCGGGCTCGTGAACGACCTCTTCGCACCGGGGCACGTCTACTCCGCAAGTCTCCTCGCGTGGGCCGCCATCATCCCCCTCATCGCCGCCCTGCGATTCCGCGACACCGGCCGCGGCGACCGGACAGCGGGGGTGCTGCGCAACATCGGCCAGGGGCTTGGCTACACCCGGCGTGATGCCACGATCTTCGCTGTCATCTCGCTTCTCATCCTCCTGCAGGTGGTGGGTATGCCGGGTGTTGCCACACTCGGGCCCGTGTGGATGACCGACGTCCTCGGCCTGAGCAAGCGCGAGTTCGGCCTGATCGGGATGACCTGGGGCCTCGGCACGATGATCGGGTCGGTGTTCTTCGCATGGCGAAGCGCGCTTTCCCCGCGCGGCACGACACTTTGCGC
>JALOAP010000123.1 GCA_023228745.1 Dehalococcoidia bacterium
GGCCTCGTCGCGTCCGACACCTCCGCTGCATACGAAGACAGCCGCTACGACGAGCCCTACTTCGCGCGCGAACGCCGGATCGACGAGTCCTGTGAGACGGTCGCGAGATTCGGGACGCGCACGCTCGGCCTACGAGTCGCCGAGGGCCTGCGCGACGAGTTCCTGCGTGGGGCCATCCTCCGGCGCTACGCGAAGATGAGCGCCGATTCCTTCCTCGGCGCCGCCCGCGTGCGCCGCGAACGCCCGAACCTGCTGCCCGTCCTCCGCGACCGGCTCACTATGCCCGTGCTCGTCTGTGCCGGCGAAGAGGACCCGGTGCGCAGCGCCAGCGAAGTGATCGCCCAGGAGCTTCCCCCAGCGCGCTTCGTCCTCTTTCACGAAGCCGGCCACACCGTCCCGCATCACCGCCCGGAGGCGTTCGTCGACGCGCTCCTCGAGTTCCTGCACGACATCGAAGACCACAAGGCTGTCGCCGGGCGGTTCGAGGTGTAGGGGGACTCAGGACTCACCACTGAGGACCTGGGACTCAGTGCTGCGCCTCTTGCGAGGCGGGGCGTGCTAAGTTCTTAGTGCTGACTACGATCCTCGGACCTCCGGGGTGGGAGTGGGGGACTGGCCGATGAGCGAACTGACCGAATTCCGCAAGGCGAAGGACGAGTTCTTCGCAACCCACCCGCAGTCGCCGCTGACTCCAGAGCAGCGCAGCGAGTTCACCGGGCTGCGGTACTACGACGAGGAGCCAGCACTCGCCATTGTTTCGGAGCCGCGCGTGTTCGAGGACCCCGAGTTGGTGGATATGCAGACGAGCACGGGCGAGACCGCTCCCTACCTGCGCTGGGCGCGCGTCCACTTCTCCGTCGACGACAGGGATGCCGAGCTCACGGTGTATCGCGACCCGGGCAGTGGCGACCTCTTCCTCCCGTTCCAGGACGCGAACGCCGGGAACGAAACCTACGGCGCCGGGCGCTACCTCGGTGTCGACGAACAGCCGGATGGCCGCCTCTTGCTCGACTTCAATTACGCCTACAACCCGTACTGCGCCTACAACGACGCCTGGTCGTGCCCGCTGCCGCCCCCAGAAAACCGGCTCCGCATCGCCATTCGTGCCGGGGAGCGTTCGTTCGAGGACTACGCCTAGCGGCCGGGTGGGCCGATCTCCGGGGTGCCTGTATCGAGCAGCGAGCCGAGGTCCTGGCGGGCACGCTCGGCCAGCGCCTCGTAGCGGTCGCGAAGCTTCCGCAGCTCCGCTTCGTCCAGCTCCTCCAGGTCGAGCAGCGCGTTGTGCGCCCGCTCCGACGCGCGGATGAGTTCGTCGAGCTTGATCTGGATGGCCACCCCGTCGCGGTTCTGCGTGTTCTGGATGAGGAACACCATCAGGAAGGTGACGATCGTAGTCCCGGTGTTGATGACGAGCTGCCACGTATCGCTGAACCCGAAGAGCGGCCCGGAGGCGGCCCACACGAGAATCACGGCGAACGCCAGCGTGAACGTGAGCGGCTGACCCGCCGCCACCGCGACCTTCGCCGCGAACCGGGAAAACAACGATGAACGACGCACGCCCGCACTTCCTTGTGGAGGATGGGGCATTCTAGCCGCCGGTTGTCCGCCGCCGGACGCGAGTCGCCGCTGCCAGCCGCCAGCGAGGGCCGTGGTTGCGCTTCCCGGGGCCGGCGCGCAATGTTCAACCCCACGAACATCACCAACAGCCAGGAGAACTCCCTTTGTCCGAACTCGTGAAGGTGACCGACGACGGTCACGTGCGCACCATCACCCTCAACCGCCCGGAGCGGAAGAACGCCCTGAGCGACGCCCTCGCGTGGGGTGTCGTGAATGCCGTCGAAGCGGCGACGAAGGACGATAACGTCTGGGTCATCGCCATCACCGGCAGCGGCGATTCCTTCTGCGCCGGGCTCGACCTCGGCGGGCCGGGCGAGTCGGCCACACCGCTTTCGCCACAGAACCACTTCCTGGACGACATCCACTGGGTCGGCCGCTTCCTGCTCGGCGCACGGCTTGACTGCGACAAGCCGATCGTCGCGGGGATCAACGGCGTCGCGGTGGGAGCCGGGCTCTCCCTGGCGATGTCCGCCGATATCCGCCTGATGAAGCGCAGCGCCCGCCTGATGGCCGGCTATCCGCGCATCGGCGGCTCGCCCGATGGCGGCCTGACCTACACCCTGCCGCAGGCCATCGGCTACGAGCAGGCCATGCGCTTCCTGCTCGAGAACCGCACCGTCGAGGGCGACGAAGCGAAAGCGCTCGGCCTCGTCGGCGAGGTGGTCGACGACGACGCCTTCGACGCGCGCTTCCGGGAGTACTGCCAATTCCTCTGTGAGCGCTCGCCGATCACGATGCGGCTCACCAAGCGCGGTCTTGTGAAGGCGACCACCGCCATCGACCTCGAACAGCAGCTCCGCTACGAACTCACGAACATCCGCCTCGCCTTCTCCAGCGAAGACGGCAAGGAGGCCCGGAAGGCGTTCATGGAGAAGCGCACGCCCACCTTCGAAGGCCGCTAAGCTTCCACTCCCCCTGGAAACAGAAACCCCGGCTCCCTCTGCTCTATCGGCAGAGGGAGCCGGGGGAATACTGTGCTGGCGCCAGGGCGTGCTAGCCCCGCGGTAGCCCGAGGCCACGCATCGCGATGATGTTGCGCTGGATTTCGCTCGTACCGCCGCCGATCGGGCTCGTGGTGGCGTGCATGTAGAAGCGGGGGAAGCGGCCACCCATGGACGAGTGGACCTCGCGGTCGTTCACCTGCGCATGCAGGCCACCAAGCTTCATCCCAAGCACGGAGAGGCGGACGTCGAGCTCGCTCGAAAAGAGCTTCGCGATCGACGCTTCGCGGTTCGGGATTTCGCCGCGGTCCTGCATCGAGATGATGCGGTAGCTGATAAGCCCCTCGACCTGCGCCTCGATCGCGGCGTCGGCCAGGTCCAAGCGGAGGTTCGGGTTGGCAGCGAGGTTCGCGCGGCCTGTCTCGTTCTCCCGGGCGAACCGCACGAGGTCCTTCGTGATGAGCTGATGGTTCACGCTCGACCCGATGCCACTGCGTTCGAAGTCGAGCGTCGTGGTCGCGGCATACCAGCCCCGGTTCTCCTCGCCGAGCAGGGCGCTGCGCGGTACCCGCACATCTTCGAAGAAGACCTCGTTGAACTCGTGGCTGCTCAGCATGTTCACCAGCGGGCGCACGGTGATGCCCGGCGTCTTCATGTCGAGCAAGAAGTAGCTGATACCGCGATGCTTCGGCGCATCCGGGGCGGTCCGCGCGATGAGGATGCCCATGTGCGCGCCGTGGGCGCCGCTCGTCCAGATCTTCTGGCCGTTGATGACGTAGTCGTCGCCGTCGCGGATGGCACGCGTCTGGAGGCTGGCGAGGTCGCTGCCGGCGCCCGGCTCGCTGAAGAGCTGGCACCAGTGGTGCTCGCCACTGATGATCTTCGGCAGGTACTCAGCCTTCTGCTCGTCAGTGCCGTAGGTCATGATCGTGGGCCCGGCCCAGCCATGGCCGATGCCGCCCGGCCGCGGCGCCCGCCGCCACGCGAACTCCTCGGCGAGGATGAACTGTTCCTTCACACTGAGCCCACCACCGCCGTATTCCTTCGGCCATGCCGGCGCGCCCCAGCCGTGCTCGTTTAGTTTTTTCGTCCAACCCCGCAGGAACTCCCGGATGTTCGGGTTGACAATCGTCCCGCTGGCATTGAACAGGCCCCACTCGACGGGCCGCTCGGCCACTTCCGGCGGGAACTCGGCATCGAGGAAGCCGCGCACTTTCGCGCGAAATGCCGCCTCTTCCGCTGTGTCGCGGAATTCCATCTACGCCTCCATGGCGCCGTCGTGCGCCAGCCACCAAGTATGCGGCTTCGGGGCCGGTAGCCGGAAGTCGATCGGTAGCCGGCAATCGGTAGCCGGTAGTCGTAGCCACCCTGGTGCACCTGGCACCGAGCACACCGCGGGCCGTGGAGGCGGGTGCGGCGGGACAGCAGAAAGCCCTTCGCCGAGGGGGCAGCGAAGGGCTCTGCAAGGGAAGCGAGGGGGATCGCTTCTTTCTTTAGGCGGCGCGAATGTAGGTCGCGTCCCAGGGGTTCAATGGCTCGCGTTCCGGTGCCACGTGGGTGGTCACCGGGCGGCGGCGAAGCCAGCTAAACCAGCGGCGCGGCCGGCGCGGCACATCGCGAAAGAGCAACGCACGCTCTTCGAGCTCGCGCATCCGCACTTCGTGTTCGCGCATGACGTAAAAGCCTTCCATGTCTTGTTCCGTTTCCTCCGCTCTTATTTGAACAGCATCCGGAACGGAAATCGACGAGCATTCGGCCGAGAAATACTGGGACCTTTGGCGGAGAAGTAGCACCGCCATCGGGTCCGTGCGCTCACTCGGGGACAAAACCCGCGTCTAGAACGACGCCTCGCCGAGCAGCTCCAACGAGCGCAGACGCGTGGCCGCGCTGTCGCCCTGGTGCACGATCATCAGCTCGTCCGCGTCCGCTTCCTTCGCAAAGTTGCGGAGGTACTCCCGGGCCACATCTGGCGTCCCGGCGGCGGTGTAGGTGAACATCTGGTCGATCTGCGCCGCCTGCGGCGACTTGAGTACCAAGTCGACCTCTTCATCCGTGAGCCGGTGGCCGCCGCGGCTGAAGATGTTCCGGGCGAAACCCCGGCGTCGAATTTCGAGCTGGGCCATCGCCTCTGCCTCGCTGTCCGCCGCGATGACGTTCACACCGGCGATGACGTAGGGCGCTGCGAGCTGCGCTGATGGTTCGAAGCGTTCGCGATACACCCGGACGGCATCGTGCAGTGCCTGTGGCGCAAAGTGCGACGCGAAGCCATAGGGCAGCCCCAGCGCGGCGGCGAGCTGCGCCCCGAAGAGCGATGACCCAAGGATGTAGAGCGGCACCTTCGTCCCCTGGCCCGGCATCGCCCGCACATGTGGGACGCGCGTTTCGTCGTCGAGGAAGCCCTGCAGTTCGAGCACATCCTGTGGGAAGCGGCCGGCCGCGCCCGGATCGCGACGGAGCGCCCGGAGGGTCGTCTGGTCGGTGCCCGGCGCACGGCCGAGCCCGAGGTCGATGCGCCCCGGGTGAAGGCTCGCCAACGTCCCAAACTGCTCGGCGATAACGAGCGGCGAATGGTTCGGGAGCATGACGCCGCCGGAACCGAGCCGGATGTGCTCCGTATGCGCGGCCACATGCGCGATGAGCACCGCCGTCGCCGACGACGCGATGGACTCGATGTTGTGGTGCTCCGCATACCAGACACGGCGGTAGCCGAGCGCCTCGGCGCGTTGCGCCAGCACCACGCTTCCTTCGAGACTCTCCTTGACGGTTTCGCCCCGGCCAACGAGGGCGAGGTCGAGCATGGACAGGGTCAGCCGGGACATCCGCAGGCCTTTCGCACGAACGAAACTATTAGCAACCGTAGGCAGCGCACCCCGCGTTGGCAAACTGCCCCGGTAGCCGGCCCGGGCCGGCTACCGGTTCGTGGCTGCGAGCTACCTGCTCCCGGCGACCGCCCGCTTCGTGCTCGAAAGCATCCGGTTGAGCGCGCTCACATACGCCTTTGCGCTCGACACGATGATGTCGGTATCGGCGGCGCGGCCGGTGTAGGTCTTACCGTCCTGTTCGATGCGGATCGTGACTTCACCCTGCGCGTCGATGCCCTCGGTCACGCTCTGCACGCTGAACTCCGTGAGCTGCGGCGTGAGGCCCGTGATCCGGTTCATCGCGCGGTAGACCGCGTCCACCGGCCCCGTGCCCGTCGCTGCGTCGACGCGGATGCTTCCTTCCGGGTCGATCAGCCGGAGCGTGGCCGTTGGGCTGGTGTGGTCGCCCGCGCTCACCTGCACGAGGTCCAGCCGCCAGCCGTCCTCATCGATGTTTCGCAGGTTGTCGGAGACAATCGCCTCGAGGTCGCGGTCGTCGACCTCCATTTTCTTGTCGGCCAGCTCCTTGAAGGCGGCGAAGGCACGGCTCAGCTCCTCCTCGGTCAGTTCGTACCCGAGGTCGAGCATGTGGTTTTTGAACGCATGGCGGCCGGAGAGCTTACCCAGCACGAGCTGCGTTCCCTGCGGGATGCCGATCTCCGCCGGGTCCATGATCTCCCACGTCTCGCGCATCTTCAGGATGCCGTCCTGGTGGATGCCCGAGCCGTGCCGGAAGGCGTTCTTGCCGACAATCGCCTTGTTCCACTGGATCGGCATGCCGGAGTAGGTCTCCACCAGCTTTGACGCGCGATAGATCTCCTTGGTGTTGATGCTCGTTTCGAAGCCGAAGAAGTCCTTCCGCGTCTTCAGTGCCATCACCACCTCTTCGAGCGAGGTGTTGCCCGCGCGCTCACCGATGCCGTTCACGGTCACTTCCACCTGGCGCGCACCGTTTTGGATGGCCGTCAGCGTGTTCGCCGTGCAGAGGCCGAGGTCGTTCTGGCCGTGGAAGCTCACCCGTGCCTTATCGATGTTTGGCACGTTTTCGAAAAGTGCCTTGAACAGCTCCGCCAGTTCCTCGGGGATGGCGTAGCCAACCGAGTCCGGGATATTGATCGTGGTGGCACCCGCATCGATACAGCGCTTCACGATCTCGAAGATGAAGTGCGGGTCAGCGCGTGTCGCATCCATCGGGCTGAACTCGACGTTCGACGTGTACTGCGCGGCATGGCGCACCATCGCCTCGGCCTGCGTCAGTACGTGTTCGCGGTCCTTCTTCAGTTGGTGCGCGATCTGGATGTCCGACGTATTGATGAAGACATGGATGCGCGGGTCGGCAGCCACCTTCACCGCTTCCCACGCGGTGTCGATGTCCGTGGCGACCGCTCGTGCGAGCGCGCAGATCGTGCTGCCGCGAACTTCGCGCGCGACTGCCTGGACCGCTTCCAGGTCGCCCGGCGTGGAGCAGGGGAAGCCCGCCTCGATGATGTCGACACCCAGCCGTTCGAGCTGCTTCGCGATTTCGACCTTTTCGTGCGGGGTGAAGGCGACGCCAGCAGACTGCTCGCCGTCGCGCAGGGTTGTGTCAAAGATGTAGATCTTCTCGGCCATCGGTTCCTCTTCCGTGCGTGGTGCACCAGGGTGTGCTGGGGTTGTGCGGGTTCACGGTCCCTTCGGCCGGGAGCAGCGGGTGGGGCCACTCGCAGAGGGCTCCGGCGCACGGAGCGGATCATTGCCGGGCAGGGGACGGAAACGCGCCTGGGTGTTGGGGCTCTCAGGCGCGGCGAAGAGCGCGCCCCGGCGAGTCCGGGGCGATTACATCTACCTTCGCAAGAGTTGCGGCGTCGCGCATGTTCATCATGTTCGGGTATCGGCTCCCCTTCGCGCAAGCGACAGTGGCGGTCTGGGCCGGCGAGAAGCAAGAAAAAACCCGGCCGTCATCACTCTCTTGAAAACTCAGATCCCCCAATTAGAGGTGCGAAATCTGGTTTCGGCGGAAAGGAGAGGACGGATCCGGGAATTGCCTCACCAAAGTACTCGACACTTGTGCTCAGTGACAATAGTCTCCGGGCCGATATTCCTTTAGGGCGGACCAAGTCCATGCGCAACGCGGAGTACCTCGAGATTCTAGATGCGGTATCCCTGTCCAGGCTTCGAAGGTTTGGGGTTGAGGTCGATTCTCCCGAAGTTGTGCTTGGAAGATATCTCTGGAACATGCACCTGGGCGAGGCGCTCTATCCGGTGCTGCAAGCCCTGGAAATTGCGTTGAGGAACCACGTGTCCTTGAGCGCTTCCCAGCCTAGACGCTGGATGTCCTGGCGAGGCCTCCGAGCCACATCCTTAGCTGCCAGCCACTGACAACCGGCCACTGGCGACGGGCATGAAGAAAGGGCCGGTGGATGTGTGGAGCGGACACGACACCCAGCGCTGGCCCTTGTGCAATTTCTAGCATCCACTAAGTCGCGATGCAAGCGGTCTTACCCAATCTTT
>JALOAP010000124.1 GCA_023228745.1 Dehalococcoidia bacterium
GTTTCAGGAAAACTGCTGGATCATCGGCAGCCGCCGCACCGGTGAGGCCATCTGCATCGACCCGGGCGACCAACCCGCCGAAATCCTCGCCCTCGCCCGCGACATGGGCCTGAACATCAAACTCATCGCCAATTCCCACGCCCACATCGACCACGTCATGGGCGTGCGCGGCGTGCACGCCGCCACCGGCGCGAAGTTCCTTCTCCATCACCAGGATCTCGATCTCCTGCGGGACGGCTTCCACATGTCCGCCGCGCGCTTCGGGCTCGACCCCGAGCAGGCGCCGCCCGATCCCGACGCCTTCGTCGAGGACACCGACGTCGTCGAGGTGGCTGGACTCCAACTCAAGGTCATCACCACCCCGGGGCACACCCCGGGTAGTGTCAGCTTCTACACCGAAGGCATGCTCTTTAGCGGCGATACCCTCTTCCGTGGCTCCATCGGCCGGACGGACCTCCCGGGCGGCAGCTTCGAGCAGGAGATGGACAGCATTTGCAACAAGCTCCTTACCCTCCCGGACGACACGCTTGTCCTCCCCGGGCATATGGAGCAGACGGAGATCGGCTTCGAAAAGAAGCACAACCCGTTCGTGTTGGAATGGCAGATGCGGCAGCGCGAACTCGCCGGCGAATAATACGCCGGACTCGAGGCGCTGCCGCCCATGGGCCCCGTACTTACGCCTCGCGCCGCATCAGCTTCAGGCCGGCTCGCTGGACGTCCATGCGCTCCAACAGCTCGCCGAACTCATCACCCGTGAGTGGCGCCGAGAAGAGGAAGCCCTGGCCCGCCGCGCACTCGGCCGTCCGCAGGAACTCGAACTGCGCCTGGCTTTCGATCCCTTCGGCGACCACGTGCATGTCGAGCGCGGCACCGAGGTCGATCACCGTCCGAAGGATGGCATCCGAACGCCGCGACGCCCCGATCAGCTTCACGAACGACTGATCGATCTTGAGGGTATCGACGGGGAGGACCTGCAAGTAGCTCAGTGATGAGTAGCCGGTCCCAAAGTCATCGATCGCCAGCCGCACCCCCAGGCCCTGCAACGACCGCAAGACGTAGCTCGCGTGCTGCAGATCCTCGATGAAGACACTCTCCGTCACCTCCAGCTTCAGTCGCTGCGGGGGGAGGCCCGTCTGCTCGAGGATGCGCGCGACCTCGGCCACGAGGCCCGCCTCCTGGAACTCCGAAGGCGACAGGTTGACCGCCACCACAAGGTCCCGCCCCGAGGGGCTCCGGAGACCGAGTTCCACCGCCTCGCGGCATGCGTGTTCCAGCACCCACGAGCCAATGTGCAGGATCTCACCCGTCTCCTCCGCCATCGCAATGAACGTTGACGGCGGGAGCACGCCCCGGCGCGGGTGGTTCCAACGGACAAGCGCTTCCATCCCGATGAGGCGGCCGCTTCGCAGGTCTACTTCCGGCTGGTAGCGCAGCGTCAGCTCGTTCCGCTCCACCGCCGTCCGGAGGTCGGAATCCAGGTGGAGTTGCTCGACCGAAACGGCATCGAGCGCCGTATCGAAGACCGCGTACCGTGCCTTTCCCGCAGCCTTCGCCCTGTAGAGCGCCACATCCGCTTTCCGCATCAGTTCGGTTACGGTCTCGTCGCCCTCCTCGTTGCACGAGATGCCGATGCTCGCCGTGACAAACACCGAATGCCCCCCGACGCGAAACGGCCGCCGTAAGTTTTCGACGATGCGTTCTGCGATCCCGGCCGCGGCACTCTCCGCTCGCCGGGAATGGATGAGCAAAGTGAACTCGTCCCCGCCCAGCCGGGCAACCAACGCACCCGTACCGGCGACCGCCTGTAGCCGATCGGCAACAACCTGCAGCAGTGTGTCCCCGGCTGCGTGCCCGGCGGTGTCATTCAGCAGCTTGAACCGGTCCAGGTCGAGGAAGAGAACGGCCACACTCCCCGGTAGCGGCGCCGCGGAGAGGATCTCCTTTGCGCGTGCCATAAACTGTCCGCGGTTCGGCAGGCCCGTAAGCGTGTCGTGGTATGCCTGGCGCCGGAGCCGCTCGGTGGTCTCCTGGAGCGTCGCCGCCATCTGGTTCATTTGCCGCCCGAGCTGATCGAAGTCGCGCAACCGCGTCTTCGGGACACGGGCCTGCAACTCCCCGCTTGCGACTGCCGTAGCGAACTCGCTGGCGCGGTTGAGCCATGCGTGTGCCGCACGCTGTAGCCGTAACAGGGCGAGCGCGGTCACCAACAGCGTGGCGAGAATGCTCAGCATTCCCGCCATCGCCGCGTCCCCACCGGCCCGGATCATTGCCGCGGCCCCGACCGCGGACACCACCAGCGCCAGGGCCGCAACCGCAGTTACCGCTCGCAGGCTCACCTATGGTTCCCCCGGGGAGCTCCCACGCTGCCCTCTACATCGTCATGATCGGCAGTCCTGTTGTGGAAAATAACCCCAAGGCGGATAACCGTGTCCCTCGGCGTTCGTTCGCCGAAGCCATCAGGAACCGGCTACCCTGACGAGACCGCGTTTCCCGGAGGTTCGCATGCCGGTTGACTCTCTCGACCTCGTCGATTTTGCCGCACTCACTCCCGATGGTCTGGCGGACGCCTGCCGCAAGGCAATGGCCGACTGTGACGAGGCCATCGCGGCGATCGTCGCGGTGCCCGGTGCCGAGCGGACGTTCGAAAACACACTCCTTGCTCTCGAAGAGGCGACAGAGAAGGTTGCCCGTGTCTCCGGGGCGTACGCGTTCATGGCCTACGTCTCGGCGGACGATGCCCTCCGCGAGCGCGCCCGCGAGTTGGACCAGGAGCTCGACAAGTACGGCGTCGCGCTTGCCTTCCGCGAGGACCTGTACACGGCTATCCGCGGCTACAGCGACACGCCCGAAGCGAAGACCCTCACTGGCGAGGCGGCTCGCCTCCTTGAACATGAGTTACGCGACTACCGCCGCAATGGCTTCGAGCTCCCGGCCGACGAGCGGGCCCGCGTGAAGGCGATCTTCGATGAGCTCGTCGAACTCGACGTGCAGTTCCGAAATGCCATCGATGACTGGGAGGATGGGCTGACGCTCACGCGGGAGCAGCTCAGTGGCCTCCCGGAGAGCTACATCTCCCGCCTCTGGACTGTCGATGAAAACGGGCAGACGAAGTATCGCGTCACCCTCGACTACCCCGAGCTGCATCCCTTCATGGCGAACGCCGACGCCGAGGACCTGCGCCGTGAGCTCTTCCTGAAAGACCAGCGCAAGGGAGGCGAGGAGAACGTCCGCCGCCTCGAACAGGCGATTCGCCTGCGCGACGAAGCCGCCCGTCTGCTCGGCTACGACTCCTGGGCCGCCTACCGCGTCGAGACACGCATGGCGAAGGAGCGGGAGCGCGTCAGCAGCTTCCTCGCGGACCTTCGCGAAAAGGTCGCGCGGAAAGCTGATCGCGACTTCGATGGCCTCCGCGAGGCGAAGCGTGCAAAGACGGGGAACGACGAAGTCCACATCTGGGACTGGCGTTATTACCACAACGAACTTCTCAGGACCAGGTACGCCGTCGACGAATTCGAAGTCGCCAAGTACTTCCCACTCGATGCCTGCATCGAAGGGCTCTTCCAGGTCACGCAGGCCCTGCTTGGCATGCGCTATCAGGCGGTACCCGGCGCGCCGAAGTGGCACCCCGACGTGCAGGCGTTCGACATCTACGAAGCCGGCGCAACCGCCGATGCCGAGCCCTTTGCGCGCTTCTATATGGATCTCTTTCCGCGGCCGAACAAGTACGGGCACGCTGCCGCCTTCACGCTCCGCCGCGGTCGAGCCTTGCCCGACGGTTCATACCAGCGGCCCGTGAGCGCAATCGTGGCGAACTTTACGAAGCCCACCGCGGACCAGCCGTCGCTCCTTCGCCACAGTGAAGTCGTGACCCTCTTCCACGAGTTCGGCCACATCCTTCATCAGACGCTCACGCGCGCACAGCGGGCTCGCTTCAGTGGGACCGCGACCGAACGCGATTTCGTCGAGGCGCCCTCCCAGATACTCGAACACTGGTGCTGGGAACCCGGCGTCCTCGCCAGCTTCGCTCGCCATCATGAGACTGGCGCACCGCTTCCCGAAGACTTGCTCAAGGCCATGATCGCTGCACGGAACCTGAACTCGGGCGTGATGACCCTGCGCCAGCTTTTCTTCGCGTCGCTCGACTTCGCGTACCACTCGCCCGGCTTCAGCGGTGACACAACCGCCACCGTCCGCGAGCTCCACGAGATCACCGGGTTTCCCTATCCGGAGGGCACACACTTCCAGTCCGGCTTCGGCCACCTCTTCGGCTACGACGCGGGCTACTACGGGTACCTCTGGTCCCACGTCTTCGGAGACGACATGTACACCCGCTTCGAAGCCACGAGCCCGCTGGACGCGACCACGGGCCGCCACTACCGCGAAACGGTGCTCGCGCGCGGCGGTTCCGTCGATGGCGACCAGCTCGTGCGAGACTTCCTCGGCCGCGAGCCGAACAGTGACGCTTTCCTTCGTGGCCTCGGCCTCGAAGATGTGTAGCCCGCGGACACGGATTACCCTTCGAGTGCCTTCTCGACCTGCCGGATGACGGTCTGCTCTTCCGGCGAGAGCCGGCCGAGGCCCGCGAATCCTCCTGCCGCGTTGGCAATAGCCCGGCAGCGTTGGAGGAGCGTGTCCCGGAACTCCTTGCGCTGGGCCGGTTCCAGGTTCTGGGCGACTTCGCGTACGTAGCTGGACCACGTCGACATAAGCGAGGGTGGCGGCTGCTGGTTGAGCCAGCTTTCGAGTAGTTCGTGTTCCGGTGTGCCCGCACTTACACCTGCCGACGCCGCCTCCTGCAAGACCGCGCGCCGCTCCTTCTCCTCTAGCCGGCGGTCGGCCCAGGCCACCGCCACCAACGGAGCGAGTGCCAACGCCGCCACCGTCGCATGCGTTACTCCCTGGTCGAGCAGGCTATCGATGACCGTTTTGTCGCTGATTCCTGTGGCCGCGGCCAGGTGCTCACGCGCCTGATCGCGCGCTTCCGTCGTGCGGAGGCGGGCAACCAGTTCCTCGTTCTGCTTCCGGAAAAACTCTTCCTCAAGCGTGCGGCCACGGTCGCGAAGTGGGCGATCGTCTTGCATTCGATCCGACCTCCAGTTTCGCGACACCCTAACACGGAGGGAGGTCGGTAATGCGTACAGATGTGCCGCTACGCCTGTCGAGGCCGGCCGTCGACACGGGGCTGCTGCTTGGCTCGTACCCTCTGCGCGTTCCCTATTTGATTACGCCTCGCTCGCGCAGCGCGGCGATCGTCTCGCTCTCGAGGCCGGCCCACACCCGGAGCACATCATCCGTGTCCCCCCCGTGCTCAGGCATCGGCTTCCCAACCTGTGTTGGCGTCTCCGAGAGGTGCATCGGCGAGTTCGGAAGCTTCAGCGTCCCCTCCTTGCCGTAGGGCATGGGGACATCCACGAGCATGTTGCGGGCAGCGACGTGGGGGTCATCGAACAGGTTGGCGATGCTGTTCACCTTCCCGATCGCGCACACATTCGCAGGTTCGATGATCTCGAACCATTCCTCCGTGGTCTTCTTTCGCAGCGCCTCCGTCAGCCCGGCCTCCAGCGCGTCGATGTTCTCGAGCCGCGCACGGTTGGTCGCGAAACGCTCATCGAACGCCATGTCGTCCCGGTCGATGAGCGCGCAAAAGAGTTCCCACTCTTTCACGTTAGCGATGACGACCCAACCATCCTTTGTCTCGAACGGCCCGAACGGTGCAAGCAGTGCGTGACGGCTGCCCTGACGCGTTGGGTTCTCCCCGAAAGCCGAGTGCCGGACGATGGCGTTCTCGCAGAGTGCCATCTGCGCTTCCATCAGCGCCACGTCGAGGAACTGACCGCGACCGGTCAGTTCGCGCGCCCGCAGCGCCGCAAGGATGCCGAGGGCCAGGTAGAGTCCCCCGACCATGTCGCCGATGCTCACACCCACGCGCATCGGCGGTCCGCCCCGTTCGCCGTTCAAACCCATCGTGCCGCCCATCGCCTGTGCGACAGCATCGACCGCGGCCATCGGACTGTACGGCCCGGTCTGGCCAAAGCCGCTGAGCGCGGCATAGATGAGCATCGGGTTCTCGTTCCGCAGCTCTTCGAAACCAAGCCCCGCGCGCTCCATCGCGCCCGGCCGGAAATTGTGCGTCAGCACATCGGCTTCGCGCACAAGCCGCTTGATCAGCTCCCGCCCCTCGTCCGTCTTGAAGTCGACGCAGATGCCGCGCTTGCCCCGGTTCGCACTGAAGAAGAAGGTCGAGACCCCTTCGTAGTAGGGGCCAAAGCCGCGCTGCTTCTCGTCGTTCTCCGGGTACTCAACCTTCACCACCTCGGCGCCCAGGTCCGCGAGCTGCATCGTCCCAAACGGGCCGGCGAGGGCCCAGGTGAAGTCGAGCACACGAATGCCGGAGAGCGGAGCGAGGGGTGCGAGGCGGTCTGGTGAAGTCACGCGCCTATGGTAGTCGAGGAGTGCGAGAAGGTCTCAGGCGTTCTGTGGCGGGCCCGCCGGCGGAAACAGGTCGGCCACCTTCACGGCGAAACCCGGCAGGATGTCCTCATCCGAAAGCTCCGCCTCCGGGGCAAGCGTTAGTGCCGACCCATCCCGGTGCCGTACCTGCACCACGCGCTTCTGCGAATAGACCACCCACACCAGCCGTACGCCAGCTGCGAAGTACTCATGGATCTTCGCTTCCAGCTCGTTCGCCTTGTCGTTCGGAGAAGTCACCTCGACGACGAGTTCTGGAGGTGAGGTGACGTTGCCCTCCGGTACACCCTCGGGGAGGTGCTTACAACTGAGGAAAGCGACATCGGGGCGGCGAAGGCGACGGGTGTGCTCGGGAAAGATCTTGAGGCCAAGTTCTGTCCCGACGACGCCGATTGGATGTCGATCCAGGTACTGCTGGATATAGCTGGCGAGTTTGGTTGCAACGATTTGCGATTGTGCGTCCAAGTTCAACTCCACGAGCCGTCCGTCGACGAGCTCGTATGCCACCCCGTCCTCCATCTCCAGGAGGTCGTCTGGTTCATACAATCGTTCGGTAGCAGATGTGGCGCTCATCGTTCCGCTGTTCTACCGCCGCTGGTATCGGAAGTCGCAATAGGGCGCACCTTCCATGCGCGTTTGTGCCCGCGCCAGTTCCATTCCCGGCGCCAGTCCCTCGAAGAACGCGAAATCGCGGTTGCATGACAACAGGAACCCGAGATCGCGCGCATCCAACTCCTCGTACATCTCGAGGAACTTGCAGCGCGTCACATCGAAGCCAAAGTGCGCTTCGTCGCGTTCGACCACGTCCACGATTAGCGATCCTTCGCGCAGGACGCCATCTTCCAGCCGCTCTGCCAGCTCGTCTGTGGTGGCGATCGCTGCCCGCGCGCGTTCGGCCTCGCCCTGTGCTCGCGCGACGTCGCGGATGGTGCGCGCCACCACCTGGTTCACGCGCTCCTCACCGAACTCCGCCTGCATCGCGCGAATGACCGGCACCAGCACTGCCGCTTCAATTCGGCGCCGCTCCAGCAGCGACAGGTCGTTGGCGGTCGCAGTGCCCATCCTTGCACCTCAATCCCGGCCCCATTCGAAGGCCTCTCGCAGGGATTCGAAGATGTAGGATAGCGCGTCCTCCGCACTCGGAGGGGTGGGAATGCTCCAGCCTTCAGGCCCACCGTCCTCCCGGTCGCTGTTGCCATCGCCCCGGCCGCGGTTCCCGCCGTCTCCGTCGTTGCCGTTCCCGTGGCCGCGCCCGCTGTTTCCGTCGTTGCCGTCCCCATGGCCGCGGTTCCCGTTGTCGATGCGTTGCGGCGTGGGCGTGGGCGGTACTTCCGTGGGGGTGGCGGTGGCTGGTGGCTGCGTGGTGGTCTCTGTCGGGGCCGGCTGAGCCACGAAGTCACGTCCCGG
>JALOAP010000125.1 GCA_023228745.1 Dehalococcoidia bacterium
ACTTATCGACGAACGGCGCACCGCCCATGACGCCGCGGCCGCGCTTCCGGCCGAGGCTGTTCGGAAAGATGCCGGAGATGAAGAGCGCGTTGTCGCCGTACTTGCGGTAGGCCTCGAACAGGTTCTGGTGAGTACGCGCGGGGTTGGCGGTCTCTTCCATGAGGTCGCTGAGGTAGGGGAAGAAGCCCTTCCGCGGCCCGAGTGCCATGTCGCTGGCGCGAAGGTAGCGCTCCATGACGCTGCCGATGTAGGTGAGTGCGCTTGCGTCGCGGCTCTGGCGTTCGACGTAGAGCACCTTAATCAGGAAGAGGTCGATGATGTCGGAGAGCTTCAGGTGGGTGAGCTCGCCGATGTCGTCATAGAAGTCGGAAATGAGCTGGTCGACTCGGCGCGCGAAGGTGCGGTTGGCCACGTTAGCGCCATCGTTCGCGCGGATGGTTTCGCGAAGAATGTCGATTTCTTCGGCCAAGAGGTCGGCCCGAGGCATTGTGCACCTCCGAAGTCGTTTTCCTCGTGGTCATTATCTCTACGGAGGATGGGGCGGGCGCGTCAAGCACGGACAGGGGGAGTAATCCGGCGGCGAGCAATTCCGCAATGAAGGTTTCACTCCCGCGTGGGGGGAAGGCGGAGAAGACGTGGCCGAGGGTCCTGGCGCAGAGGGCGCCATCGGTTCATTGACAAAGTGTCCATGACATAGCGTGAATCCCACCAATCGATGATTTATCCATCATTGACAGTTAGGCAGAGTGGCTGCTACGGTTCCCCGCAATTCACTATCGATCAAAACTTTAGCACCCATCTACAGGGCGGCCCGAACGAAGCCAGCATCACTTGTGTGCCCATCGTTGAGCACGAATCTCCCCAGGAACACCCGGATCATCCGGGCATTCCTTCGTGAGCATTAGAGTCCAGAGGAGGGTCAGATTGGACAACTACTGGGATAAGTGGTGGCACCGACGCGCCACCCGCCGCCGCATCCTTGGTACCGGTGCTACGCTTGGCGTAGGCGCTGCCGGGCTGGCACTGGTTGGGTGTGGCGACGACGACAGCGACGACGAAAAGGGCGGGACGGGTGGAGGCGGCCAACAGGCCACTGAGACGGCTACAACGTCGAACGGAGGTTCGTCCGACGTCTCGGACCGATACGGCGGTACGATCCGGTTCACGATGACCGGGCTGAACAGCGGCGATCCGCCGACGCTGTTCCCGTACGAGAACATCACCTACCGTGCGCAAATGCCCGCGTCGTTCCACTACAGCAGGTTGCTGTCTGAATACGGAGCACCGGACGTCCCGATCGACGATTTCACGATCCTCGAAGGCGACCTCGCGGAAACGATGCCGGAACAGCCGGATGACCTAACCTACATCTTCAAGCTCCGTGAGAATATCTATTTCCACGACAAGGAGCCGATGAAGGGTCGCCAGGCGACTGCTGAAGACTTCGTGCAAACGTACCAGGCGTTCGCGTCGATGGCCCAAAATGCCGCGCTCTATGAAGGCACCATCGACAACGTGGAGGCGGTCGACCAGTATCGCATCCGCATCACGTTGAAGGAGCCGTATGCTCCGTTCCTGGTGATCCAGGCTTCGACCTATGAGGGGCTCTGGTTCATCCCTGTCGAAACGATCAACAACGGGCAGATGCAGACGGACCCGGTTGGTACTGGCCCATGGGTGTTCGACAGCTACAACTCCGGTGTATCGCTCAACTGGCAGCGGAACAAGAACTACTTCCGCGAAAACTGGCCATACTACGATAAGGTCGAAGCATCGTTGGTAGCAGATCCTCAGCGCATCATTGCAGCCCTGCGCTCGGGCGACCTCGACTTCTCGGGGCTCAGCGCAGCGGTTTATGAGGATGCGAAGGCACAGCTGGGCGGAGACGGCCAGCAGCACTTCACGGGGGCGGGTTCGCCGCTGCACTTCTACTTCAACTTCGACAATGAGAACGGGCGCTGGCGCGACAAGCGGATGCGACAGGCGCTGTCGATGTCGATCAACCGGGACGCCATCCTGAGCGCACTCGACCCGACGGGCAACGGCAACTGGATGTCGCCCTTCGTGACGCCGGGGCTGCCGCCATGGTACCTGTCGCCGCGTGACGACGATTACGGCGAGAACGGGAAGTACCTGAAGTTCGACCCCGCGGAAGCGAAGAAGCTCCTCGATGCGGCGGGCGAGACGAATCCAAGGCTTGTCGTCACCTCGACAGAGGACTACGGCGTGGTCTTCACGCAGCAGCTCGAACTGCTGGTTTCAAGCCTGCAGGACGCGGGCTGGCAGGTGGAGCGCCAGAACCAGGAGTACGGCCGGTACATTACGTCGACCTACCTTGGCGACATCCCGGAAGGCGTGGCGTGGGGCTTCCCAATGGGGGCGACACGCGACCCGAGCGACATGCTCGAACGCACCCACTACACACCGTCCGCACGGCGCAACTGGAAGGGCACACCGATCGACGAGCAGGCCCGGATCGACGAGCTCATCGAAAAGCAGAAGGGCATCCTCGACTTCCAGGAGCGTGTGCAGTTCATTCACGAGATGCAGCGTGAGCTTGCGGGCTATCTGCTGTTCGTGCCGACGGTCGGCGAAGCGGGCTTCTCGTATGTCGCGCCGTACGTGAAGGACTACTTCCCGAAGGCAGGCTACGCGTCGCACTTCGCAGCGATGTCGCGGAGCTACTTCACACCAGAACGGATCGCGAAGGGCTAGCGCTCGCGCCCTGGTGGTTTAGACGTGCAGGGGTTGGGGCCGCTGGCTCCCAACCCCTCCCATTTCGCACGCTGGGGGTCCGGTTGCTGCAATACATCATTCGACGCGTGCTTCTCATCATTCCCACACTTCTCGGCGTCTCCCTCGTTGTGATGGGCATGATTCGTCTCTTGCCGGGCGACGCAGTCGACATCATGGTTAGCGAAAACACGACAGGCGGCGGCCTGGCGGGGTTCGAACGGCTGGTCGATGCGGAGCTTCAGAAGCCGTCGTGGCCAGGGGTGGAACGGGTTGAGACGCTAGAGAACGTGACGTTCTCCCAGCGGCAGGTCGCGGGCCTCGACGTCATGGCAACGACCGCCGAGGTGAAGGGACGAGCGGCGGCGGCAGGCGTAGACCTCAACGATACGGAGGCGCGCCGGTCGCTTGTGGAGTCAATCCCGACGGCGGAGCGGATGGCCATCCGCAATGCCATCGCGCTGGAGGCGTACAAGGACTCAATCCGGGAGGAATTGGGCCTCGACAAGAGCTTCCTCGGGCAGTGGTGGGATTGGCTTACGAAAGCGGTGCGCCTGGACCTTGGCACCTCGCTCTATGGCGCCCAGTCGGTGAACGACGAGCTGACACGTCGCCTACCTGTGACGATCCAGCTCGGTGCATTTGCGATGCTGTTCGGAGCGCTGGTGGCGATCCCGACCGGCATCATCTCGGCGGTTCGACAGGACTCACTCATCGACTACGTCATGCGAAGCTTTGCGGTGGCAATGTTGTCGTTGCCATCCTTCTTCTTCGCCACGCTGGTCATCGCGTTACTGTCGCGTTGGTTCAAATACTCGTTCCCAATCTTTTACAGTGACCTCTGGGAAGACCCGCTCGCAAACCTCGAGCAGGTGCTTGTTCCCGCGTTCATCCTCGGGCTCGCTCTCTCGGGCACACTCATGCGGCTGACAAGAACAGAGATGTTGGAGGTGCTTCGGCAAGACTACATTCGCACCGCACGTGCGAAAGGGCTTGCCGCCCGGCTCGTCGTCCTACGGCATGCGGTCCGGAATGCACTGCTACCAATCATCACTATTCTCGGGATTCAGATCCCTGTACTTATCGGCGGTTCTGTGGTCATCGAGGTCATCTTCGACATACCGGGCATCGCAAAATACCTGTACGAAGCGATCCGGGGTCGCGATTATCCGCCAATCATCGCCGTCAATATGGTCGTCGCCACAATCGTTGTGGTAACGAATCTCATCGTCGATGTGTTCTACGCCTATCTGGATCCGCGGGTGAAGCTGTAGCACCCGCCACAAGGGGACACGCTGTGAGTACAGTAGCAGGCACAACAACCCCCGCAGTCAATTTCGTGGGGCCGGCGCGCAGAGGTGTCACGAGCGCGATCTTGGATTTCATGCGGACAAAGCCGCTGGGGGCATTCGGCGCGGTCGTGTTCGTGGCTGTGTTGGTCGTCGCTCTCTTTTCGCCCTGGATCGCGCCCGACGGGTTGGACCAGACCCATCCCGGTGATGAGCTCATCGGACCGGGTTCGAAGTACATCCTCGGGACCGACCACAACGGACGCGACATCTTCTCTCGGCTGGTCTACGGCGCACAGGTGACGGCGCTCGTGGGCATCGGGACGGTGGTGCTGGCCGGGGTGGTGGCGACGGCAGTGGGCCTTGTGAGCGGCTACTTCATGGGCTGGGTCGACGTGGTGCTCCAGCGGTTTGTCGACGTGTGGATTGCGTTCCCGGCGATCTTTCTCATTTTGACCATGGCAGCGGTGCTCAGCACCTCGGGTGAGCTCGGCTTTCTCGGCCTGGGCCGCGGCCCGAACTTCGGGCCAGACCCGCGCGATGGGCCGTGGATCTGGTACACGTTCCCGCGCACGACGATTGTCATTCTCATCCTGGGCCTCGTTCTTGCCGGCGGCGCCATCCGTGTGGTGCGAAGCGCGGTCATCTCCGTGAAGGCGAACCCGTACATCGACGCGGCGAAAGTGGTGGGCGCAAGCGACGGGCGGATCATCCTGCGTCACGTGCTACCCAACATCATGCCGACGGTACTCGTGCTCGCCACCGTGCAGCTCGGGACGGCAGTGCTCGCCGAGGCAACGCTGAGCTACCTGTCCGTTGGCATCACGAACTTCCCGACCTGGGGCCAAATGCTCTCGGGACGGACACGGGACCTGATGGCGAGCCACCTCTACCTCGGGCTCATGCCCGGAATGGCCATCTTCATCGCGGTCTTCGCGTTCAACATGCTCGGTGACGCGCTGCGAGACGTGCTCGATCCGCGGATGCGAGGCTCGCGGTAATCCCGCGGCGGTGCCCAGGCTAGTCCTGGGCGGGGAGGTAGGCGGAGAAGACGTCGTCGAGGATCTTGGCGCGGAGAGCGCCGTCGACGAACGTGGGCTTGTACTTCTCTTCGATCTGGTACGGGACCATGCGGACGTTCGCCAGGCGCTTGCCGTGGAACGAGGCTTCGAGCAGGTAGCCCTGCGTGTGTTCGGGGGTGTGGACCTGGTCGAAAATGAAGTTCCCGAGGGCGTAGGCGATGAAGGTATCGCCGCGCGTCTCGACCGCCTGCACGTGGTGGGCCTGGTTGCCGACGACGAGGTCGGCGCCGGCATCGGCCGCGGCACGGAGGGCCTTGATGCTGCGCGGGCTGGGGTCGTGGGTGTCTTCGGTGCCGGTCTGGACCTGGACGATGACGACATCGACCTGTGACTTGAGGCGCTGGATGCGGTCCACGAAGCGCGTGAGCGAAAGTTCTTCGGCGGGGCGGAAAAAGGCGGGTTCTCCGGCCGCGTTCTCCTCCGCGTAGCTGTCGTCCAGCGGCGCTGTGCCGGGCTCGGTCGCTGTGGCTTCGAGTTCGTATGCGGCAACATCGTCGAACCCGAGGACGCCGAAGGTAACGCCGTTGACTGCGAAGATGGCGGGCGCGAGGGCCGCCTCGAGGTTGATGCCCCCGCCGACGTACTTGATGCCGGCCTCGTCGAGCAGTTCGAGCGTGCGGAGGAAGGCCTGGGTGCCGCAGTACTCCTGGCCGCAGTCGAAGATGTGGTTCGTGGCCACGGTGACGCCATCAATACCCGCGAGCGTGAGGGCTTCCATCACTTCGGGTGGCGACGATAGGTTGGTGCCAGGGACGCAGAGGAACGGCGGGTTGATGTCCTGGATACTGCCATCGAGGGAGCCGAGTGCGAGGTCGGCGGCGGCGAGGTATTCGCCGACCGGGCCGCGGAGCGCCGCGCCCCAGTCGCCCGTGGCGATGATCTGCTCGAGCGAACAGCGCGACTGGAGGATGTCGCCGGTGGCGACGACGGTTGTGATTGGCGGAAGCTCGGTGCGGAGCGCTGCGAGGATGCCGGGTGCGGCCTCCTTGCCCGCCTTGGTGAGCCCCAGCACGGAGACGCTCTCGACGAAGGGCCAGGCGTCCGGGTCGCCCTTGCCTCGTGCGATGTCAGCCCCGTCGACGGCGAGCGCGCTGACGGAGGGGCGTAGTTCATCGAGGGGGACGAACGCGATGAGCGCACTCTCGGGGTCCGCCATGGCAGCGAAGAGATCGTCGTAGGTATCGCCCGCGACCGTCTCCGGGCGGGCCGCGGTGAAGCTGCCGATGGTGCGTGCATCGGTGGCCGTCGCAGCGATAACGAAGGTGGGAACGCCGCCGAGGCCGCCAACGTCGGCGAAGCTAAGCCGGCCCCCGAGCAGCTCTTCGAGCTGTGCGCCGGTGACCGAGTCGAGGCCGGCGTGGAGCGGCACGATGGGGACAAAGAAGCGATGAGCGACGCTCTCCCCGTCGGCGGAGGACTCGAACGAGATATCGGCGTCTTTGACGTCGAAGGCGCCGCGGAACAACGCGGAATCGAGTCCCTTCGGGAGCGGTCCAACGAACTGGAGCATTTTTGGGGTGGTGTCCTTGCCGCCCGCGATGGGGAAGGGCGGGTCGGAGCCGGCGACGGCCGCGGGCGCGTCGCTACCCGTATCGAGCACGACCACCACGAGAACGCCGCAGGACAGGATGAAGGCGATCAACGACACAACGAACGCGACCGTCCAGGAGTTACGGGGCTGTGTCGATTCCATCTACCGGAGATTACGTCGCCGAGGGAGAAACGCAACCGTTGGTTAAGTCAACCCGGGATGCTTGAACCTTGAGTACCGGGATGTGAGTGGTCACTGCATTGGGGGGAGGGGGAGAAGGTGCGGGCAGAGGAACGAACCGGTATGCTTCGGCGTCGCAAACTACCCCGCTTGGAGGCCCGTGATGCGCTACAACTTTACCCCTGATGTCGAAGCTTTCCGCACCGAAGTGCGCGAATTTCTGAAGCAGGAACTGCCCGAAGGGCCCGCCATGCGCCGGCCGTCGGACGACGATTTCGAGAACAAAGAAGCCGCGTACAACTACACGATGGGCTTCCAGAAGAAGCTGGCGCAGCGCAAGTGGTTGGCGATGGCCTGGCCCGAGGAGTACGGCGGAGGCGGCGCGGACCACATGCGGCAGCTCGTCTACAACGAAGAGATGGCCTACTGGGGCGCCCCGGTGGGCAACATGGGCATCGCCTGGGTTGGGCCGAGCCTGATGCTCTATGGCACCGAGGAGCAGAAGCAGCGCTTCATCCCCGGGATCACCAACGCGGAAGACTGGTGGTGCACGCTCTACAGCGAGCCGGGCGCCGGCAGTGACCTGGCCGCGCTGCAGACCCGCGCGGTGAAGGACGGCGACGACTACATCATCAACGGTCAGAAGATCTGGACCTCCGGCGGCCACATGGCCGACTGGGGCTGGCTCGCTGCGCGGACGGACCCGGACGCACCGAAGCACAAGGGCATCACGATGTTCATGGTCGACATGAAGTCGCCGGGAGTGACGGTGCGGCCGCTGGTGAACATTGCCGATCAACTCGTCTTCAACGAGGTGTTCTTCGAGGACGTCCGCGTGCCGGCGACGCAGGTGGTGGGCGAAGTGAACCGCGGCTGGTACCACATGGCAGTTGCGCTGGACTTCGAGCGGAGCGGCATCCAGGCCTTCGCGGGCGGACGGCGCTCGGTGGAGAACCTGGTGCGGCTGGCCAAGGAGCGGCCGGAGCTGGTGCAGGAGCGCGACACCATCCGGCACGAACTGGCGGACCGCTCGGTAGAG
>JALOAP010000126.1 GCA_023228745.1 Dehalococcoidia bacterium
TGGTTCGGTGAGCCCTCTAGAGCGATGAGCTCGCGTGGTGCGTATTCGCGAACCACGAGCTCCTGGGCGAAGCGTCGCGCCTCCTCCTCTGTGAGGGACTCCATGTGCGGAATTGCCCGCACCTCATCGGGTGTGGCCGGTGCTGGCACGTGCGAAGTATGCCTCAGCGGACAGCCAGAGGCACCCCGGCGGCGGGAATTTCGGACACAGAACGCCCGTCGCTCTGCTCCCACAGCTTCGGATCGCGACGGCTGCAACCCCGTGACGTATGTCACATCGAGTCAAGACAGATCGCTCGCAGTCTGGTGGCATGAACGGACCGGATGACGTTCCCGCCCTCGCAGGATTCGCCGGCCCGACAGTGATCGCGGTGCGCGGGCCCTCGCGATCGGGGAAGACAGCGCTGATCGAGCGGCTGGTGCCCCTGCTCCACGCTGAGGCAGTACAGGTTGCGTACCTGAAGCGAACTCACCACGAGCTGGATCTCCCGTTCAAGGCGTCCGGCCGAGTGTGGACGCAGCGGCCCGAGGCGATGGTGCTGTACGCGCCCGATCGGCTCCAGGTCAGCGTCCCGCCGACTGCGGCGGACGCTCCCACATTGCTGGCGCAGCTGCCGGCCGCGATCGACATCGCCCTGTTCGAAACGCACTCACCGGAGCCGTTCCCCACCATCCTGTCAGAGGTCTACCAGCCGGCGGAGGGGGAGCGAATCATCGGGCGGTGGGCACTGGAGCGGGTGGACGCCGACGCGCGGGCAGTCCTCCCGCAGATCAGAGGCATGCTGCCGCGGGATCGCGTCCTGGACGGCGCGTTGCGGGCGGCCGTGCGCCTGCATGGCGGGCGCGGGTGCGCGGGGCTCGTGCTTGGCACGCGCCTCGCGCTCGCCGGCGCCAGCGCGATCGACATTGCAGTACCCGATGCCGAACACCGGCTCCTGGTGGTACTTGAAACAGACCGCTGTGCCGCGGACGCGGTGCAGGCGGTGACTGGCTGCCGGCCCGGCCGGCGCACGCTGAAGCTCCTCGACTACGGCAAGGTGGCGGCAACCTTCGTGGATACGTGGAGCGGCCGCGCTGTGCGCGTGGCGGCGCGCGGCGACCTGCGCGAGCGCGCCTCCGCGGGAGCACCCGCTGAGGCGCGCCAGGAAGCGCAGCGGCGCGCATACCTGACGTGGGACGTCAGCGAGCTATTCGAAGTCCGTTCCGTCGAGCCCTTGCTCACGCAGGGTGACCTCCCCGGTGGCCCACGCACTCGTGTGCACTGTGGCGGCTGCGGCGAGGAAGTCTCGGGCGGACGACATGTAGAGACCGAATCGGGAGTGCGCTGCCAGCCATGTGCAGCGCAACTCCGCGGGACTGGGATGGAGGCCTATCGGTATGGATAGACGTGGATTCTTGAAGCTCAGCTCTGCCCTGGGCGCTGCAGGTACAGCGTTCTACGTAGAGCGAAAGATGGCGTTCTTACAGGCGGCGCCAGGGATCGAAAACCCGCTCGCGTTCTACCCTTCACGCGGCTGGGAGCAGGCGTATCGTGACCAGTACGCCTACGACAGCTCCTTCACATTCGTTTGTGCGCCGAACTGTACGCACAACTGCCGGCTGCGGGCGTTCGTCCGCAACGGCGTGGTGATGCGGACCGAGCAGAACTACGACGGCGAGCTCATCGCCGATCTGCAGGGCAACAAGTCGACCAACGCCTGGAATCCACGTGGCTGCAACAAGGGAGCCGCGCTGACTCGCCGGATCTACGGCCCGTACCGGCTCAAGGGGCCGATGATCCGGGCTGGCTGGAAGCAGTGGGCAGATGACGGATTCCCGGGGCTCACGCCAGAGCTGCGAACCAAGTACAAGTTCGATTCACGTGGCACCGACACGTTCGTCAAGGCGAACTGGGATGACACGTTCATGTACGCGGCCCGGGGCCTGGAGGCGATCGCGCGCCGCTATTCGGGGGAGGAAGGGAAGAAGATTCTCCTCGAAGAGGGCTATCAGCCCGAGATGGTGGAGACCCTCGAAGGGGCCGGGACGCGCACGTTCAAGCTGCGGGGCGGCATGGGCCTCCTGGGCGTGATGGGGAAGTACGGCATGTACCGCGCGTCGAACATGATGGCGCTGCTCGACGTGCATGTGCGGGGAGTGAAACCGGAAGAGGCGAAGGGCGGCCGCAACTTCTCGAACTACACCTGGCACGGCGACCAGGCGCCGGGAACACCCTTCGTCACCGGGCTGCAGAACTCGGACTGCGACTTCAACGACCTTCGCAACAGCAAGCTGCACATCGGCGTCGGAAAAAACCTCGTCGAGAACAAGATGGCCGATGCGCACTTCTTCATCGAGATGATGGAGCGGGGCGGGAAGATCGTGACCATCACCCCGGAATACAGCCCGCCAGCGACAAAGTCGGACTACTGGATCCCGTGCCGGCCTGGCCTCGGTGACACCGCAATCTTCCTTGCGATTACGAAGATCCTGATGGACCGCAACCTCTACGATGCGCCGTTCGTCAAGAAGTTCACCGACCTGCCGCTGCTCATCCGGAAAGACACACTGAAGCGGCTGGACCCCAAGGATGTGATCGCCGGGTACACACCGGGCCTGAAGCCCGACGGAGTGAGCTTCGCCATCCAGGGGCTGCAGGAAGAGCAGTACGCGAAGCTGCAGGACTACGTCGTGTACGACGCGAAGAGCGCATCGCTGAAGGCGATCACCCGCGAAGACGTGGGCGAACTCCTCACCGAGAAGGGCATCGACCCCGACCTGGAGTACAGCGGCACGGCGACACTGCTGGACGGCAGCACGGTGGAAGTGCTGACGCTCTGGCAGGCATATCGCCAGCACCTGCAGGACTACGACCTGGAGACAACGTCGGAGATCAGCGGGGCCCCGGCGAACCTCATCGAGCAACTCGCGATGGACATCGCGACGATCAAGCCGGTCGCCATCCACGTTGGCGAAGGGATCAACCACTGGTTCCACGCAACGCTGCACAACCGTGCCGTTCACCTGCCGCTGATGCTCACCGGCAACATCGGGATCCCGGGCGGAGGGATGTACTCGTGGGCCGGGAACTACAAGGCTGCGCTCTTCCAGGGGACACCGGAGACGGGCCCGGGCTGGAAAGGATGGATCGCCGAGGACCCGTTCGACATGAACCTCGACGAGAACGCGAGCGGCAGCGACATCCATGCCCACGCCTACACACGTGATGAGGAGCCTGCGTACTGGGACCATGGTGACCAGGCGCTCATCGTCGACACCCCTGCTGAAGGCCGGAAGGTGTTCACGGGTGAAACGCATATGCCGTCACCCACGAAGGCCCTCTGGACGACGAACGTGAACCTCATCAACAACGCCAAATGGGCTTACGGCGTCATCTTCAACGTGCTGCCCCGGATCGACCTGATCATGACGCAGGACATCGAGATGACCGCGTCGTGCGAGTACTCCGACCTCATCCTGCCAGCGAACTCCTGGCTGGAGTCAGAGCAGGTGGAGATCACCGGGTCGTGCCAGAACCCCTTCATCCAGATCTGGAAGGGCGGCGTGAAGCCGATGTTCGACACGAAGGACGACATCGCAATCATGGCCGGCGTTGCGAAGGCACTGAGCGAAGTCACGGGCGATCGCCGCTTCGCGGACTACTGGAAGTTCGCGCTCGAGGGCCGCACCGAGGTGTACATGCAGCGCCTGCTGGATGCGTGCGGCACGACGAACGGCTACACGGTGGACGACATCATGGCCGGGAAGTATGGCGAACCGGGGACGGCGCTCTTCATGTTCCGCACCTACCCGCGCATTCCCTACTGGGAGCAGGTGCACGACAACATGCCGTTCCACACCGACACGGGGCGCATGAATTCGTATTGCGATATCCCGGAGGCGATCGAGTACGGCGAGAACTTCATCGTGCACCGGGAAGGGCCAGAGGCGACGCCGTACCTGCCGAACGTGATCATCAGCTCGAACCCGCTGGTGCGGCCGAACGACTACGGGATCCCGTGGGACGACATGGACCCCGAACGACGGACGGTGCGCAACGTGAAGCTGTCGTGGAACGAGGTGAAGCAGACCAAGAACCAGCTCTGGGAAGACGGCTACCGGTTCTACTTCCTCACGCCGAAGACCCGGCATACCGTGCACTCTTCGTGGGCGGTCACCGACTGGCTCAACCTCTGGTCGAACAACTTCTCTGACCCCTACCGGGCGGACAGGCGGATGCCCAGCGTTGGCGACCAGCAGCTCCACATGAACCCGGAGGATGCCCGCGACCTGGGGCTGGACGACGGCGACTACGTCTGGGTTGACGCCAACCCGGCGGACCGGCCGTTCATCGGGTGGACTGAGGACGACCCGCGCTACAAGGTGGCGCGCTGCATGCTGCGCGTGAAGTACAACCCTGCCTATCCGCGGGGAACCGTGATGACGAAGCACGGCAACTTCATCGCTACGGAACGCACCGTGCTGGCGCACGAGACGCGGCCGGACGGGCGGGCGGTCTCGGCCGACACGGGGTACCAGGCGAACTTCCGCTACGGCTCGCACCAGAGCCTGACGAAGGACTGGGCGATGCCTATGCACCAGACCGACACGCTCTTCCACAAGGCGAAGATCGCACAGGGCTTCCTCTTCGGCGGCGAGGCGGACAACCACGGTATCAACACGGTGCCGAAGGAGACGCTCGTGAAGATCACGAAGGCGGAGCCGGGCGGACTGAACGGCCAGGGGAAGTGGCTCGAAGGCACAACCGGCATGGCACCCGGCGCAGAGGACGAACTCATGCGCGCCTACCTGGCGGGCAAGCTGACCACATTGAAGGGGGCTTGAGATGGCCGAGAAAGACCTCGAACAGGACGACCCCTACGAATTCGTGGCAATGCGCTTCCCGGCGGAACCGGGAGTGGACCCCGACGAGGCGATGGCGCGCACCGTTATTGAGGAATACGCACTGATGGGAATGCCGCGCGACAAGGTGCTCCGGCTCTTCAGCTCGCCGTTCTACTCGGGGACGCACGCAGTGTACGACCGGCGCGGCCACGCGTTCGTGCAAGAGCTTATCGACAGTGTCTACGGCCTGGCGCCGCGGGAGGTGTAAGAGATGGCGGAAGTCTACAA
The DNA here is from genome assembly GCA_023228745.1 of Dehalococcoidia bacterium. Lineage (GTDB taxonomy): Bacteria > Chloroflexota > Dehalococcoidia > Tepidiformales > Tepidiformaceae > JALOAP01. Next base: position 5,112 of record JALOAP010000126.1, read on the forward strand.
CTGGCAGATCGGGAGGCCGATGCAGTACCGGCTCCCGAACGGAACGCAGAAGCGGCAGTTCGCGGCCGTGTTCAACACCAACCGTTGCATCGCGTGCCAGACCTGCACGATGGCCTGTAAGTCGACCTGGACGTTTTCCCCGGGGCAGGAGCTCATGTGGTGGAACAACGTGGAGACCAAACCATACGGCGGGTACCCCAAGCACTGGGACGTGAAGCTCCTGCAGATGCAGGAGGAGAAGAACCCCGGCGGACAGGTCTGGAATCCCACCGTCAGCGACCCGGTACAGGGGCCGTATGGCACCTTCGAGGGGAAGACCATTTTCGAAACAGCGGACGGCATCGACCAGATGGCGACCGGATACATCCCCACGGAGGAGGAGTGGAAGGCACCAAACATCTTCGAAGACGCGGCCACCCGCTTCCCGGATGGGGGCACGAGCCTGCCCGAGCACTCGGGCTGGTTCTTCTATCTCCAGCGCATCTGCAACCACTGCACCTATCCCGCGTGCGTGGCTGCCTGCCCACGGAACGCTGCCTACAAACGCGAGGAGGACGGCATCGTCCTGATCGACCAGGAGCGTTGCCGGGGCTACCGCAAGTGCGTCGAAGCCTGTCCCTACAAGAAGGCGATGTACCGCCCGACAACGCGCACATCGGAGAAGTGCATCGGCTGCTATCCGCGCGTCGAAGGCAGCGACCCACTGACCGAAGGCATCCCGATGGAGACGCGCTGCATGACCGCGTGCATCGGGAAGATCCGGCTGCAGGGGCTGGTGCAAGTCGGGCCCGATGGACAGTGGATCGAAGACCGCCAGAACCCGCTGTACTACATGGTGCACGTGGAGAAGGTGGCGCTACCGCTGTATCCGCAGTTCGGCACACAGCCGAACGTCTATTACATCCCGCCGCGCTGGGTGCCACGCGACTACCTGCGCCAGATGTTCGGGCCCGGCGTCGACCAGGCTATCGAGGCGTACGCGAACCCGAGCCGGGAGCTCCTGGCGGTGCTCCAGCTCTTCCGCGCGACACAGAAGATCGTCTTCTCCTACAAGGTGGAGCCCGGGCCGAAGACGGGTGAGCTGAATATCGGCGGTCAGACGCGGGAGATGTTCAACGACACGGTGGTCGGCTTCGACAGCCAGGGGCGCGAAATTGTCCGGGTCGCTGTCGACGAAGAGATCATCGAGCGCCCTGACTACTTCACCATGAACACGATTTGAGGGCTGCAGCGATGAACAACACCGCTACAAGAAGCAGCGTCGAGAGTGCCGTCCGGAGGGCGGCGGGCTACTCGCTGCTCGCGCACAGCTTCGCCTATCCCGACGACGAAGCGTTTGCGGGGCTGCGGGAGGTCTCGGAGGCGGCGCAGAAGCTCCTTGCAGGCTCGCCACTCGCAACGCTCGCCGTCCGCGCGGGCGAAGTGACGCGCGCGGTGCAGGAACAAGAGCATGTCTCGGTCTTCACGCTGAGCACGTCGTCCGACTGCCCCACGTTCGAGACCGCCTACTTTCCGGGGGAGCCCCAGAACCAGACGGCCCGCATGGCCGACATCGCTGGCTTCTACCGTGCGTTCGGTGTCGATGCGACCGCTGGTGGATTCCGGCCGGACGAGCTGTGCGTGGAACTCGAGTTCATGGCGTACCTGTGCCGGAAGCAGGTACACGCCACGGAACACATGGGGGCGCCACGGGTGAAGCAGGTGCTTCGGGCCCAGCGGATGTTCCTGGATGAACACCTGGGGCAATGGGCAGCAGCTCTTGGTGAACGGATTGCCCGCAGGGCGGTGGCGGGGAGCTTCTACCAGCTGGCCGGTATGTCCCTCGCGGAGTGGATCCGGGACGACTGCGCCTTCGTGGGAGCGGCAGCGCCCGTGAGCGCCATCGAACCACAGATAGATTGGGCGAAATCGAGCTCGCATGGCCCCGAGTACGCGGGGACACCGCGGCCGATCATCGCCTTCGACGACATTCCCGAGGTGGGGTGAGGAGTAATGACACTGAGTACGATTCCACGCTGGAAAAGCGTCGGCACCGTGGTCGCCATCCTGCTGCTGGCCGCGGTCCTGCAGTTCTTCGATGCCAACCCCGCGGCCTCGCAGGCGCTCTATCTCACTGCCTACGAGGCGCCACAGGACCCGGGGCTCGACCCGTCGGCGGGAGTCTGGAAGGACGTGCCTCCGATCCGGGTGCCGCTGACGGCGCAATCGGGCATCTATAGCGCCGGCGGTGGGTCGGTCCCGTTTGTGAACGCACAGGCGCTGCACTACAACAACCAGGTCTACATCCGTGTGCAGTGGGACGACGCCACGTTGGACGAGTCCACCCTGCGGGCGCAGGACTTCGCGGATGCGGTCGCGCTGGAGTTCCCGGCGAAGGCGGCATCGAGCGTGCCATCGATCTGCATGGGGCAGGCCGACGCAGGGGTGAACATTTGGCACTGGCGAGCGGATTCCCAGGCCGGGGGGCCCGCGCCCGATGTCGTGCACGAAGGGATGCTCGACGATGGGTCGCCGGAGGTGTTCTACACCGCGCGGATGGTGGGCAACCCGTTCGCGAACCCGGATGCGGGTGCCGTGCAAACGCTGATTTCGCAGACCTTCGGCGCACTTTCGCCGGCAGCCCGGCAGGACGTCGTCGGCCAGGGTGAGCGGCTGGAAAACGGCTGGGCCGTGGTCTTTATGCGCGCGAACGCTGGGGCCGACACGGACCA
>JALOAP010000127.1 GCA_023228745.1 Dehalococcoidia bacterium
GGCTAATATGCTGATATCATTGAGTATTAATCTGTCATGCCTGCAATAAGATGGTGCAATTCTCCGTTATCATGCTGTCAATGATTGTCAAGATCATCGACGGCATCAATGGCATGATCGGCTAAAACGCAACAATATCAGGCAATTACGCCTCTATCGCAATCTGTAAGCATCTCCGACAAAATGGGGTATCTGGCATCATTAGCATCATGATGATTAATGATATAATGATGAGCCCATCACTGCCCAATTTTTGGGCAAAAAAATGGACCAAGTGAAAAAAAATTTATCGCCATCAATATCATATAGTTACAAGCCGTTATCCACAGCAAAAGGGTACTCTGATGTTGTATATAATAATAAAAGACATTTCCGACAAGGCGAGCAAAGCGAGCACCCCCGGAGGGGCGGGGGAACAAAGAAAAGACTAGGGCGGATCATGGACCAAGAGATGATGGCAAGACGGGAAAACAGTGAGAAGCGAGTCGATGACGAAACGCTGCTTGCACTGGCGGCGGCTGGGAAGAGCAGCCGACAGATTGAAAAAGCGCTCGGCAATATCGATCACAGCACGATCTGTAAGCGTCTCAAGCATCTAACGCCGCGGCAAAGTACGCAGATATTCAAAGAGCTCAAGGCGGATATCCTGGCGGAAAGCCAGCGGAAGGTAATGATGCAAGCCGACAAGCCGGGGGTAAACGCACGCGATCGGCGTGATTATGCCGTCACTCTCGGCATCCTGATGGACCAGGAGCGCAAGGAGCGGGGGCAGCACGAGGATCGGACGCGGCCGATGGTGATGATATTCGAGAGGAGCAACGTTCAAATCAATTCTGGCGCCGGACCATTGCCGGCGGGAAATGAGGACTTTACCGGCGATGTCAACAGCTCTAGGCCGGTTATCAACAGTGTGCTAACAGCGCACACTGAAAAGCGTAATGATATCAGTTAGTTAAGTGGTCATGTCTTATAAGATCACTTATGTAAACTAGAGGAAAAGCCTAAAAGTGCAGGGAAAACGCGGAAGTAAACAGGCTAATACAGAATCCCCTTCCTCATCTCAGGTGAGTCGGCAGGCTGATCTATTCGGCCGGCTGCAGGCGAGCGAGGGCAGGACCGGAGGCGAGGCGCACACAGAAAAAAAGCATGCTTTCCAGGACGCGGAAGGGCGGGGGGGCATCCCCTTTCCGCAAGTAGGGTCCCATCTTAGTATATCCCCGTCACGGAGAACGCTGGAACGACGGGATGGTCATTCATGTTTCAAGTCGGTCGAATCGACGGTTCTGATCATTGAGGGGTGCGCAAGGGATTTAGCGAGACGGTATTTTTCGGATTATTTTCGAGCGAAAGGTTATTGCAGGCCGGTTATTCAGAAGGCTTCGAAGATGACCTTTCCGATTGACATAATATCGGGGAATGGTCGGAATCCGGTTTGTAAGCACAGTTGCCGTTGAAAGGGTTTTAGCGATGGCTAAAGTGAAAGTGGTGAAGCAGTCTCAGTATGTTGAAGCGCGTAACAAGCTGATTCCGTTTGCGGCGAGATATGCGAATAGTTTTTTCCGGAATTCGAGTGAGCCGCACGCGCTTACGGATGAGGAAAAGGGTCGTTGGAATGCGATATTTCACGCGAAGATGAACGAGCTGGCGGCGCCGTTGTTGAGGGGGGTCCGATGAGTGAATGGAAGCAGTACAAGCGAAAAGGCTTGAGCGAAATGAGGCCGTACTTGCCGGGCGAGGATGTATCTCATGTCAGTATTTCGGATGTCGACGTGCAAAACGGTTCGCCAAAAGAGGGCGACATGATTGCGCGGAATCCTAAAAACCATGCCGATCTGTGGCTTGTTGCGAAGAAATATTTTGAGGAAAACCTAGAGCCGGTCTGAGGGTGCACGATGAAGCTATTCGACTTCGATCTGCATCGGGCAGAGGTTGCGAAAGACCTTATAGAACGTGTAGCCGCGGCAAGTGTATTCGCAGCGCCAGGCGTGTTGATAGGTGATTGTAGTAACGGGCTCCATTGCGCCGGTGAAGTAGGCAGTAGCGGCGAAGGCGGGCGTTGATAGGAGCAAAAAGGCTGCAGTTATGATGGTGTTTTTCATGGCATTTTTCCTTTTTTTATTGGTTATCGGCGTAAGTAGGCGGGGGCTTTAGTGGGCAAGAAGTTCATCAAGCAGCTGAAAGAGCGTGAAGAAGTACGCGAAGAGCTGAATTTTGACCTTGATATTGCGAAATTCACGGAGCGGCAGCTTTCGGCCTTGGATCATCTGGACAGCGGTTTGATCAAATTCCTGCTTTACGGGGGCGCGCTGGGGGGCGGGAAGAGCTATTTTCTGCGCTGGTGCGCCGTGCGGCTGCTGATGCGCTATTTTTACAAGTATGGCGTGCGCTACGTGCAGGTAATGCTCGCCTGCGAGGACTATCCGAGCCTGAAAGACCGTCAAATTTCGAAGATGGCGCGGGAGTTTCCCGCCTGGCTGGGCAAAATGTATGTGGATCACAAGGAATATGGGCGCTGTTTCGTGCTGAACCCGGATTACGGGTCCGGCGTCGTCTGTTTGAGGAACCTGGACGATCCTTCCAAGTACCAATCGGCGGAGTTTGCGGCGATTCTGGTCGATGAGTTGACGAAAAACGATCTTCAGACCTTCACGGATCTGCGAATGCGAATTCGTTGGGCCGGAGTTCCCGATATGGCGTGTGTTTTCATCGGCGCCACGAATCCCGGCGGGCCGGGTCATGCCTTTTGCAAGGCTTTGTGGATGGATCACCTTTTTCCGCCCGAGTTCAAGCATCCCATCGATTATACGAAGTGCTTCGCCTACGTTCCCTCGAAGGCCGAAGACAATCCGCACCTGGATTCAGCCTATTGGGCGCAACTGCAGACGTTGCCGCCTCACCTGCGGGCCGCCTTCCGCGACGGTTCTTGGGATTTGTTCAAGGGGCAGGCCTTCCAGGAATGGAAGCGGGACTTTCACGTCATCGAGCCGCTTTATTTCCGTCATCTCGACGGGAAAGTGCGGCTTTATCCCGAAGGGGCGCCTCTTTTCATGACCTTCGATTGGGGTTTCGGCGCTCCATTTTCCGTCGGCTGGTGGTGGGTCGATCCGGAAGGCCGGAAATACCGCTTTGCGGAGTGGTACGGCTTCACGGGCGCGCCGAACATGGGCTTGCGCCTGCCCGATCCGGTTATTGCGAAGGGCATCATTCAGCGTGAAGCCGGCATGGGGCTCACGACGGTCATCGAACAAAGCGAATTCGGCGGCTTTGACGAACCTTCCGAGGTCAGGGCTTACGCGAAGGTGGTAAACCCGCAAATCACGCGGATTTGCGACCCGACGTGCTTCAACAAGAAGCCCGATTACAAGGGCGGCGGACAAATGCCGTCGACGGCGAGCGAATTTCTGGCCGAAGGGCTCATATTGCGGCCGGGCGACCCTTCCCGCTCGCTGAAATTGCGGCAATTCCACGATCATCTCGCGATTCCGATCGACTATCTGGACCCGTACGCCGTCAAGCTGGGGCTCACGCCGTACGAAGACGAAGTTTTCGGCCATTACTGGCTTGACGCGGAAATGAACGCGGTGAACCACGAACAGCTTTTCTCCCTGGCGCGGCAAAAAGACATTCAGATTCCCTATGCGGCGCCCATGGTCCAGATTTACAGCACGTGCGAGCAATTCATCAGGACTATTCCCGCGCTGGTGCAGGATGAGAACAACATCGAAGACATCGACACGGACGGCGAAGACCATTGCTTTGACAGCGAGACGGAGATTTTGTCCGAAAATGGCTGGAAATATTTCAAGGATTTGGAAAAAGGCGAAAAGGTGGCGACGCTCGACGCAGGGGGTTTAGTGGAATATCAGGAACCCCAAAGATATATCAACCGGCATTTTATCGGCGATTTATATGCTTATGAAGGCCGTGTGAATATCATGGTCACGAATGGGCACAGATTACCTATCGTGAGCAAGCATTATCGTCGTAAGCATTGGAATTCGTGGGCTCACAAGCGGGTGGATGAAATAAAAGACGATTGCTATCTCCCACGGATTGGTCGATGGCAAGGCGAATCGCCAGATGCGGTTATTCGCATGACGATGGAAGAAAACGGCAATTCTAATCAGGTCGAAGCCATTCCGCTGAACGCTTTTCTTAAATATTACGGATTCTGGCTTGCCGAAGGATGCGTCGGGAAGGGTTCAGGCACGCATTATTCCGTTCATGTCGACCAAAAAGCGGATGTGGAAGAAATTATTTCGGCTCTTGGGTATCGGTATCATATTGTCGAAACGGCCCCGGGGATCAAACGCTATTCAATCCAAAGCAAGCAATTCTATCAGTACATGATTGGTCTTTCTTGCGGCGAGGATTCGAGAAACAAACACATTCCCCGCTGGATGTTACTGCTTCCGAAAGAGAACCTTCGATTTATCTATGACGGCATGATGCAGGGAGATGGAAGTGTCAGTAACGGAATGCCGGTTTATAACACAACCAGCGAACGACTAGCGGGCGACTTTCAAGAACTGCTTTTTAAGCTCGGCATGGTCGGAAATATAAAAAAATATGAACAAAAACATGAATATATCCTTGAGAGAAAAATAAAGTCCAAGGTTCCGTATTATAGAATCCATGTTTTAAAGCATGACCACTCCATGCTTGTTAAGCATAAGTGGCAAAAGGTTTCTTACAACGGGAGCGTCCATTGTGTTTCCGTGCCAAATGAAACGCTTTATGTCCGAAGAAACGGCACGCCGTATTGGTCTTCGAATTGCTACGACGAAGCCTGCCATATCATGATGCACCGTCCCGTCAAATCCTACGCGATTCAGGCGCCGGTGAGACGGCCGCCGAAGGCTATGAACGAAGTGGCGCGCCTTGAACTGAAGCAGATCAAGGAAGATGCGCAAAGAGCTTTTGAAGCCGAAATGATGGGGGTTTTTAATGATTGGTAACGCGATGATTATTGTGGTGTTTTTGGTCCTCATCCTGATCATTTTCCATCAGCGCTACGAGATGGTGAAGACGGCGGAGCGGACGGACGCGCGGGAGAAGGACCTGCTCGATCGCATTATGGCGCGCAACTACGAAACCTATGTCAACGCGCAGGTGGTCAAGGACGAGGCGAAAGAGCGCCGGCCGATGACGGCGGAAGAGATTTACGAAGCGCAGCAAGGGATGGGGGTCCCGTTATGATCTGGTCGCATCTTTTCACCGTCAACATGACGGACGAAGAAAAGCAGCGCATTATGGAAGAAGCGGTTGAACGGGCAATTGCCGAACAGAAGGCTCAAACGGAAAGAATCGAAGCGCGTCTTAGAGAACTTGAGGCGAAGGCCAAATGAAGAAGGAAATCTTCAAGGACGACGATCATCTGCAGCACGCCATCGACGGCTATTTCGATGACCTGACGGACCTCGCGCGCATCATGCAGGAACAGATTATCGAGCGAAATCTGCTCTACTACATGGGTGAGCAATACCTCGAATATTTGCCCTCGACGGGGCAGTTCCGCCGGCGGATGGTTTCGCCGTTCGTGCCGACGCCGGTTTCCAATGAGATCCGGGAATACGTCCGTTCGGTGAAGGCCTCCCTCATGAATCAAAAAACCGTGCCCCGCGTCTGGCCCAACACGCAGGAAAAGGAAGACGAACAGGGCGCCGAAGCCGGTGAATCCCTTTTAATCAGCATGAACCACGGGCAGGACGGCGTTTTCTTCGATGAGCTGGAAAAGCTCTGCATCTTCATCGCCATCGCCGGGACCGTCTTCATGCGGACCTATCCCGACACGGCGCAAGGCGCGTGGCTGCCGGACAGCGATTTGAAGACGGGCGAAGTGGCGGCCAAGTGCATCCTGCCCTTCAACGTCCGCCTCGACACGATGGGAGACAGCCTGCAGGAAAAGCGCTGGGTGGGCATCCAGAGCTTGAAAGACAAGGAATGGGTCGAAGACACCTACCAAGTCAAGATCACGCACAAGGGCGAGAACAAGGCGCGCATGGACTATCAGCGCTACATTGCGAAATTGGTTGCCAACGTGAGTCCGTGGAAGGGGCGGCCGATGGTCGTCTCCCAGCTGGACAACGAAGACGATGATCTGGTGTTGTTCCGGGAAGTGGAATTCAAGCCGACGCCTCAGAAGCGGGACGGCTTTTATGCCGTTTCGTGCGGCGGCAAGGTCATCCACACGGAAGACCGCTTGCCCATCAAAGGCACCAGGACGGAGTGGTTCTACTCCCTCACGGATTTTCATTGGAACTACGTACCCGGCCGCTTTTGGAGCGATGCCGGCGTCAGCGATTTGATCAGTCCGCAGAACATCATCAACGAAATCGACCAGGCCTACGCCATCAACAGGAAGGGCGTCGGCCGGCCGCGGCTGCTGACGCCGGGCGAGGTGGGCCTGAAGCGGATCGGCCTGGGCATCCACGGCCTCCTGGCTATTTCGTACAATCCGATCATGGGGCAAAAGCCGGAAATACACGAAGGGACGCCGTTGCCGGAGCAAGTCCTGAGAGAGCGCATGCTGCAGAAAGAGCAAATCCAGGACGCCGCCGGCGATCCGAAAAACGTCCTGCGCGGGGAACAGCCTTCCGCCAATGCTTCGGGGGTGCTGACGGAAGGCCTCCGCGAAACCGCCGAACGGGGGCGTTATCCAGACAACGAGCGCTTCAACCGGTCGCTGACGCGGGTACACAAAAAGCGCCTTCTCATCGCGCAGGAAGTCTACACGGAAGAGCGGATCGTCAAGACGCTGGGGCGCAACAGCAAGCCGAAGGTCAGGAAGTTCAAGGGGTCGGACCTGCACGGCAACACCGACATCCGCCTGGAACCGGACAGCTCCTTGCTGCAGACGAAGGCCGGACAGACCTCTTTGCTGGAGGCCATGCTGCAATCGGGCTTCTTCGAAGATGGCAAGGTATCGCCGACGATCCGGCAGGAAATCATGAAGCGCGTGGGCCTGGGCAGCTTCAGCGACGAAATCAACAACGACGCGGAGCGGGCGGAACTGGAAAACGTCGAGATGTCGACGGCGCGCAGCATGGAAGAAATCAAGGTCATGCTGGTCGACGTAAACCCGGAGACGGGCGAAGAAATGCCCCTGGTCGATGATCCTCTCTTCGACTTTGACGATCACCGCACGCACTACGCCGTCCACCGCAAATATGTCATCTCGCCGGAATTCCGGGAACTCGACGGCAAGATTCAGACGATCATCACCGAACACACGAAGCTGCACATGCAGCGCATCCAGGCGGAAAAGCCAGATATTCGCGAATACCTGCAAATCGATAAATTGCTTGAACCCGGCTTGTTGACGGAAAGCGAACGGGCGCAAGTCCTCGAACAGTATGTCAACATAGCGGCAGGCAAAGAGGGCATGACGGGCCTGCCCACATCGACGGACGTCATGAAGATCAAGCAGAAGATGGAAGACACGCGCATCAAGGAACAGACGAAGCAGGACAAAATCGACGCGGATATCATCATCGCGCGGATGCAGGGGGAGCAAAAGAAAGATGCCTTACGCAATCAAGCGGACAAAGGGCGGGGCGAAGGTAGTAAGCCCAAATCATCCTAACGGCTTTTCGAAGAAGCCGTTGACGCTGCGGCAGGCAAAGAAGCAACTGCGGGCGATTTACGCCAATACGGGTGGAAAATGAGATTTGAGTTGCACATTGTTTTTGATCTCGAAAGCCTCGCTTGGAAGATAAAGCGCTGGTGGATTCATAGAACCGGCAAGCCTTTGTAT
>JALOAP010000128.1 GCA_023228745.1 Dehalococcoidia bacterium
CATATGAATGACGCCTTGTACGTAAAACCCCAGGTGTTGATGACTTTGAATGCATCTTCGAGCATGGGAGATGTGGTCCATAAAAACAACACCGCGTTGTCTTCAGCGAGATCGATAATAGGCAACTCACAGATTTCCGTTAGTGTGAGCGTCGGATAGTGTTTATCAGCCGTGCCATAAGTCTCGTTCATCGACCCACCGTATTTCCAAGGGGGATCGGCATAGATGACACGATACTTCCCTTCAACAACAGGGGTTGCTTTCACCTGTTCAGACGCGATAACTTTCCGGGCCTGGTTGATCGTCTCCGCTTCACCACTAGATATTTTCTCAACAATCTTTGCCTGTTGTTCCGGTTCGAACTACGAGAGCCGGATCAAGTCTTTGGTGTTATCTGCGAGCGGAGTTTCCTTCACAATGACACGGACCTCGGGCGTGATCTTCGCGGTCTTACCAATCCGCTCGGTGTTCATCTCGTTGCGGAACCCATAACGATCTATATATACTTTTTTATCACTTCCAACCGTTGGAAGTGATAGCAAAGTTCTTATATTAGATACAAACGTATCACTTACACCGCACATTTCAGCGATCTTGACGTTGCTCCACTTCCCCCACTCCTCGTCGTTGAGCAGGACCGTCACAACGTGGCGTTTGTCTTCATTCGTGCGACGGAGACCGTGTTTTGCATTCGCACCGACAGAGTAGAGAACTGCATCACGGAGTGTCCCTCTCTTCACTTCACAATAAATCTCTTCAAACCCTGCCTGTATTGCAGCGTTCACACGGTGGAACCCATCGGCGAGCCAATAACTGGATCCATCAAAGAATACGGTAGGTGGTGGAAACACGTCACCCGCAAGCATCTTTTCTGTATAGTCATCAATAACTAATTGGTTCTGCTCAACGCGGCTTTGTGTGCCGCCATCTTTCCTGATTAACGATATTAAAACCGAATCGGTATTTTTCTGTGTCGGTGCAACACTTTCAGAAACGATTATTCCTGTTTGGGTACTACTATCCATTGCCGATCACTCCATTAACCTGGTTGGTCGTGCTGCCCGGGCCGAGGGAACCGCCAAGACCGTGCGGTCCGGGTAACGTGTTTTCATATTGCGATACCTGCCGGTGGCCTGCACCGAACCCGATCAGGAAAGTTCTAATAGTTCCATCTATTAGACCCCCTATTCCTTTTAGTACATGTACACGATCCTTTATCCTTCTCACCCGCGAGATATAAGAGAGAAAGATAGAACAGTGAGAACAATTCTCAACTCTCATCCAAGTCATCTACTCCTTTCAATTTCGGTAATGACGGTTCTACTTGCGCCATCCCATCATTCCATGTTCTGTTCGCAACGTAACACCACACCAAACCGGTGCGTTTGATCTTCCCCTTCTCACGAATGGTGATCCTCTCACGTTTGGGAAGGAACCCATACTTGTAGAGCTCCCGGGTGAACTTCTCCTTAGACCGAATGATCTTCCGTTCGTCCAGGTTTCGCTCTTTACAGAACTCGACATAATACCCGTAGAACAGGTCCTTGTCGAACTTGTTGAACTTCACAATCGGTTTGCCGTTGTAGTCCACATCGACGGTCATCTCTTCGATGAACTGGCATAACGGGTCACTGTTCTGGAACCACCGTTCCATAACCTCTTCTTCCGTCGAGTTTATCGCGAGCTTCTTGTCCCGGTATATCTTGACCATCGCCTGAATGATCAGGTTGTACCACCCCGACAGGAACGCATCTGTGAACGTCCTGGTATGGAACGTCGGATCGATCTTGTGTGTGAACGGGAACCGCACGAACTCCCACCGGCTCCAGAACGCAAGATCATACTTCACCCGTTCGGGAACCATCGGCGGGATGTTGCAGGCGAACACGTGCACACAAAATATCCGGCCGTTCCGTGCATCACGACCTTTCCGTTCAATCTCGTGATACGTGCTGCCGGTAAGTTTCTTGAACTGGCCGAACCCGACGAGCTCTTCGGATCCGAGATCGTCATACGCATTGATGACCTTGTTCTCCAACGATGCCAGCGAGAACCGGTTGGACGATATCGCGTGCAGCGACACGAGCGACAACGCACCCGACTCTTTCCCGACCGACCGGTATATCAGCTCGAGGTATGACGACTTCCCGGAATCGCGTTCGCCTTGCAGGAGATACGACTTCTTGAACGTGTCGTCTATCATCGCCTGCACGAACCCTTGTGCCGGTATCTGGACCAGGATATCCACGTCTTTCTCATCGACCCACTGGCGCAACACATCAAGCACCGGTTCGGTCGGTGCCGACGCATCATAGTCTGCCGGCAGCACGTAGGTGAACCTGTTCTCCGGCGAGTGCGGGAACGGACCGGACACCACACCCGTCTCGAAATCAATTATCACAAACCCGTTTCGGAACGGCAGATACCCTTCCTTGTAGTTGAACGGCGGTTTGGGAAAATGGTTGGTGCCGAGCAACATGTTCGTGATCTCGAGATCGTCACCACGCTGGCTCTGCATATCCAACCCCCGGGCAATCCTCGTGATGAACGAATGGATCTCGCCCTGGTCACGGTGATACGCACCATCTTCATACAACCACACGTCGCCGCCCGTTGATATCGTGCAATAGATATCCGCCAGATAGTTCACAGCCTTCTGCCGGTCGATAGCGTTTTTCCATTCCGTAACCTCACCGGTTTTCCGGTCGGTCTTTTTCGGCACGGACAGTTTCAATAGGTCGTGAAGTTCTGTGCCTTTGACATAGGCCAGCGACTCCAGTTGTGATAGTTCCTGTTTGAACTCACCTTGCGGTTGTTGCGGCAGCCCTTCCGTTCCGTTTGGCAGACTCGATCACCTCCCGCACTTTCATCTGTGTCCACGCCTGGAGGTCATCGAACGGCATCATATCGAACCCGAACGGCGGCCTGATACCATACGTCTTTTCAAGGATACGGAGCGCCTTCGACACGTCCATTATCCGTTCGATATCCGCCTGGTTCTGTTTCGTCTTCGGGAACACCGTGTAATACTCAACACCTTTCCATACCAGGAACCGCCGGTATTTGTGGAACAACATCAACGAACGTATCTTCTCGTCGTTGGTCCACTCCTGCTTCGTTGTGAGGGAACGTGTGAACTCGCGGTCGCCTTCGATATAGAGATATTCAGTGTTCCGTGCCAAGACTGCCATCGCGTCACGGACGGCATGTTCGACGGTCGGCGGTATATCCGTCACCTCAACACCTCGTTCCCGCACACCTGGCACACGTGCCTGTGGTTGACACCGACAAACCCGCGTGGCACCACGTTCGTGGACCCGCACCGCCAGCAGTAAAGCCGGCGACCACAGTCCCGGGCCGGGCACCGAGGTGCATACAGGAACGCGTACATGTTTGGTGTCATCATCTCCGCCCGCCTTTCTTCCGTTTCTTCGTTGTGCCGGTACCGCCGCCACCTGGTCCTTTCTTCTTCTTGGCCTCGTTCGCCCGCCTGCATGCGAACGCATGTGCCGACTCGCCGAACGAGTCGCACAACACCAGAGCGTCACGAAGGTTGACCGTCTGCCGGCGACCTTTCGGGTTGAACACGACAGGTCTCATCTTCACCATCACCCGTCACGCCCCGGACTTCGCACCGGCTACCACGTGCTTGTGGTATTCCTTATACCCGCACCGCCGGAGCGTTGTGCCACAGTTCTGGCACACATACTCCTGATGCAACTTCTTGTATATCGGGTGCAACGCGAGCGAGTTGGGCCGGATCCTGTATCCGACCATCCCACATTCAGGGCAGACGAGGTATACCATACCAGTATACCTCCCGTCTACCCCTTCACAGTGGTCGGCTCACCGGCAGGAGTTGGCGGGCCTGCCTTCGCCGCCTGCAACTTGTTCCAGAGCAACCAGAACTTTGATATCGGTTCGTCCGGCAGGAACTTCATGAACGCCTGCATCGCCTCGTCGCTCGTGTCATACTCGCCGAGCAACTTCAACATCAGAGCGTCCGGGTCGGCCTTCGGTTCGGTCGCCTGTGGTGTCACCGGCCCGATACTCTCAAAGTCGACGTTGTAGAAGTCCGAGTCTTTCTGTTGCGTCAACCGTGCACGGATCCGCATCCCTGCACCGCTCTCCCTGTCGATGAAGAAATGGTCGTCCAGGTGGAACGGTTTCCCCGGTTCGACCGACCGGAACCGCCTGGCGAACCGGACGATGTTAGACTTCTCGGACACCGGCGCCGCGCCGTGCAGGAACCCGAGCGGCAGGTTGAACGTGAGCCAAACCTTGACACTGTGGTTCTCCACCTGCCATACCGTCTTGAACCTGTCAACGGTGTTCACCTCGTCCTTGAACAGCATCGTGACGTTTTCGATATACTCAACCTCGACAAGCTTCAACACGTACTCTTTTGTCGTGTCCAGCTTCTCGAACTCCATTCCCTCGGAGACAACGCCTCCCTTACCTTTCCAATCAACCGACATTCTTCACACCTTCTCCTTGACGAAAATGGTCACACTCTCCACACTTCCCCTGGTCGTAACAGTTCGGGGCATACCATATCCCTTCGAACACCGCCAACGGCACGTTGTAATACTCACAATACCCGTCTACCATGCCAGCGTCACTCCTCGATGGTGGACTGGAACTCACCGCAGAACTTATCTCCAACCGTCTGCGGGAACCACGACCGGTATTGCGGCTCGCCGTGTTTGTTCCAGGTGACGTGCGTCCGTGGCGGATACCGCCTGCAGTCGCCACGTGAACAAACATCTTCCCGTTCGCGTGGCACGAAGAACTTGCATTTCAGGCAGTGGTCTTTCATTTCCGTCTCACCGCCAAACCGTTGATAGAAAAGGCGTGCCGGTTACAGCACAGGATCAGACCCGTCTCGTCCGGGTCCATGTACCCTACCCCACAGTTCTCGCACGAGCACCGTGGGCATTCATCTATATATTTACAAACGCGATACTTTTTTGGCAGACCCGCACCGTCACCCATCGCACGGTTAGAAGGTCGTGGGCTGCCAACCTCAACACTTTGTGACATTCTTATCACCATCGCCACTGTCGGCCAGTTTCCAAACACCGGCCCGAACCATTCTCCTGCCTATACCAACGAACCCTGTCTACCGCTCGAAATCGGCAATGTTCTCCCGGGTGACGGTCAACGGAACGGATCCGCTCGCGGTCATCCCGTCATCCCGGTCGCCTTCATCTCTGCATACTTGTTGATGATATACCGGAGACCTTCGCTCTGTGAGAGAACCCGTCCCTCCAGAAAGACGCCTCGCACGGTCTTCATCTGACTTTCGGTCAGGAGCACCGTTGTCCTAACCAGTTTGCCATTTGTTGGCATAAGTCTAACATATGCTTACAAGCATATATACGTTACGGTTTCGTAGGAATAACAGAGGATTGTGACTCGAGGTGCCGAAATCTCTCAACCGTCAATGCGAGATGTATATGGTGTTGGCCGGAACCGGTTTATCAACGAACGCGCCGGCACCGATAACCGCGTTATCGCCGACGGATACATCACCGAGAATGATCGCACCAGCACCAATATCTACACCGTTCCCGATCTGTGGTTGCGGTCCAGCCGAACCGTTGACCCACCGTTTGGTGCCGATGGTTACGTTCTGGCGGACAATACAACCCTCTCCAAGCACTACCCGGGTGCCGATCACAATCGATAATGGGTGCGGGAACCGTGTCGAAGCCGGCACGGTTTTGAACGGCACATCACAGGTGAGAATCATCACCGGCGAGAACCCTTTCCGCAGGCACCAACATAGATTCGTGGTAAGTTTCAGGCAGTATGCAAGGTATCGGTTCATATTTATTTCAGTTTGGTGTTCAGTTCGTTCACACCGTCACGGATATCACGCCAGAACGGGTTGAGCGACGCGATATGTTCCTGCTCTTCCTGCCAGACGCCATGCACCTCGTCGAAGTATCCGATCAGGACGGTGCCTACCAGGTATACAACCACAGCGATGAACAGCGCCATACGAAGCGAGACGCCGAACTGTTCGATCCAATCGTAGAACAACGCGACGTTCGCCGTGATGATACCGATGTTGAGGATGAACTGCACCCACAACGCACCACGCCATTGCCGGGCTTTAATTCGCGCAACAGTATTCTTCGTACTCTTCCGGGGTGTCGATGTCATACGTCTGGTCTCCGATCTCCTCGAACATACTGGTCTTCCACCACAGGTTTTTGAACACTTTGTTACCGATAAAACTCTTTACCGGCTGCAGGCCGGGCACGTGCAAGTATACGAGTTTTTGCACCGCTGGATGTTTGAACGCGACCGATAACCGTGCAAGCCCGCCCATCTTCATATCGAGCAACGATTCACACTCGACACATTTCTTCATCATCACGTCACGGTCGCATGCCTGGAACGTGAGCGCAAACCGTTCGCTGTATCCCTTCCCATTACACGCCGTGGACCCGAACATCTTGAGGCACCGTGAATTCAGTATCTTGCGTAACGATTGAGGGTAGTATACCACGTCACCGAGCAGAAACACGTTGGTCTGTGACCACCACGGCTCGGTGAACAGTATGGTGTCGGTCAGTGTGTTGGTCGGTTTCACCGTGTCGACGACGAGCACGTCATCGAATTTCAAGTCAGGTTTCCACGTCACAACATAGATTGGAATATCAGGATCGTATTCCCGCACTAACCGGATGGTCCGACGGATTATCGGTTCGCCATCGACTGGCAGGAGTTGTTTTGTCTGACCGTTGAACCGGGTACTGGATCCCGCAGCAGTAATAAACACAGATGGAGTTGTTGGCATCAAAGAATTATAGTTACTCTATGTAATATAAACTCAAATGCTGCGTAATCGTTACCCCAACATGAACGGGTTGGAGAAGAAACAACAAAACAGTGTGAAATACGCCATGACGCGGCAATAACGATAGCAGAACGGTTCGATTCTATTCATAAACCATATGTTGCTATACATAAGCTATACACTTGTTAACCGTCGTCCCGGGGATTGGAGGCAGTATCACCCAGATAACTGTATCCCGCCTCCCCGGTGCTTGCACGATCAATTGATGTGTCCCCTCACAGGAACGAAGAGAGTATCACCGCGTTAAGATAAATAGTTTCCTTTCTCCACAAGAATATATAAATAGGTATTCATCAATATCTTCGTTGTACAGTGTCTACCAGGGGTGGCCCTGGTATCGTACAATCAATTTCGAGGTTTTAAGAATGAGGAATGAGGAGGCAGTATCACCCGTTATAGGAGTGATTCTCATGGTGGCAATTACGGTCATTCTTGCGGCCGTAATCGCTGCGTTTGTGTTTGGACTGACAGGGACAACGGGTTCATCGAAGAACGTCGCCCTTACCATGACAATGAACGGCACGGATTATGGTGTCATCACCTGGCAGGGCGGATCGGATCTCGGTCAGATATCTGAATGGGAAGCGAAGACAGATAATGGAACTGTTCTTATAACTGGAACAGACGCCCCGGCTGTCGGAGATGTCGATACGACTGATCATACCGTTCTTGGAGAACGCGTGATCGTCACGGCAACATTCAACGATGGGTCCACCCAGGTCATCCTGGACAAGAGATTCTAAAATTCAACCTTTTTTAAAAAGAGTATCGGTTTAATCACCTGATGTATATGTCATACCGGCGGGTCGAAGGTTTCTTCTTTTTCAAATAATCCCATGTACCACATCATGACAAAGACCGTCACTATCCCTATACCCA
>JALOAP010000129.1 GCA_023228745.1 Dehalococcoidia bacterium
CCCATCCACCTCAACAAACGTGCCGGCGGCCTGCACAACCGGGTCCTCGACGGCTTCAGCGATCGTATTGACCGGGGCGAACCAGACGTTTTCGCGGTCGAAGATCGGGGTCCACTCGTCGAGCGTCTTTTGCGTGAAGATGGCATCGAGCTCCTTCACGAGCGCCTCGGCATTCTGCATTCGCGCGGTGATGTCCTTGAAGCGGTCGTCTTCGCCCAGGTGCGGCGCTTCAATAGCGCGCAGCAGGTCGGGCCAGTGGCGGTCGGCCTGCAAGAGCAACAGCCAGAACCAGCGGCCATCCTTATCGCGGAAGGAGTTGATGATGGGATTCACCGCGTGGTGCCGGTCGTAGGGCGGTGCGAGGGCACCGAAACGAAGGCGGGTGTTCATATCCCAGCCCATCATGTAGGCGCCGATCCGGACGAGCGACACGCCCAGGCGTTGCCCCTTCCCCGACTTCTCGCGCTGGTAGAGCGCTGCGGAGATGGCACCGGCGGCGCTCGCTCCGGTCATGTGGTCGCCCATACCGCCACGCTGCTGGGGTAGCTCGACTCCCGGCGGGACAAGACTCGCGGCCACACCGGCGCGCGCCCAGAAGGCACCGATGTCGTAGGCGGCACGGTTTGCGTGCTCGCCATCTGGCCCGTAGCCGGTGACCTGACAGTAGACCAACCGTGGGTTCCGCGCGGCGCATTCGTCATAGGAGAGGCCGTACTTTTCGAGTGCCCGGGGCCGCATGTTCGAAACGAAGACGTCCGCCTCGTCGACCAGGCGCTGCGCAATGCGGCGGCCGTCCTCGACCTCGAGGTCCAGGGCGACACTCCGCTTCCCGCGGTTATCGAGCTCGAACGGCGGGTTCACCGGGACGGTAAGCATGTTGGCGAAGAGACCGCGGAACGGGTCGCCTTCGGGTGGTTCGATTTTCACGACGTCGGCACCCCAGTCGGCGAGCACCGCGGCGCACGACGGGCCCGCAACCCATACGCCCATTTCGACGACCTTCACGCCTTCCAGTGGTCCAGCCATCTCCTACCTCCGGCTTCCGGATTCGGGCGGATTGTATCGGGCGAACGCGCAACACACCTATTGCGTCTCGTTCGTTATGCCAGACTCGCGTACCCTTCGAGCGACGAGACCCAAGGGGGATGCCGATGGTTTTGAGCGATCGTACGATCCGGAGAGAGATCGAAGCAGGAAACATCGGTGTCGATCCCTTCAGTCCCGACTGCATACAGCCAGCGAGCCTCGACTTGCGGCTGGGCCACCAGTTCCGCGTTTTCCAGAACTCGCGCATCCCCTACATCGACGTGAAGAAGGAGTACCCCGACCTCACCGACCTCGTCGAGATCGAGGGTGATACCCCGTTCGTCCTGCACCCCGGTGAGTTCGCGCTGGCAGTAACCTATGAGCGTGTCCGGCTGCCGAACTACATCGTGGGGCGGCTCGAAGGCAAGTCTTCGCTCGGCCGGCTCGGGCTGCTCGTACACTCAACGGCTGGTTATGTCGATCCCGGCTGGGATGGCGCACTCACACTGGAACTTTCGAACGTGGCGAACCTGCCGATCGCCCTGTACGAAGGGATGAAGGTTTCGCAGCTCTCGTTCCTGCAGCTCACGGAGCCGGCAGAACACGCCTACGGGACGAACGAGGCAGGCAGCAAGTACCAGGGGCAGGAAGGGCCGACCCCCAGCCGCTACTACCTGAACTTTCGCTGATCCGGGCGGCCGCTGCTTGCAGCGCGAGCGGCGGGTAGGATACGAGCATGCCAGCCACACCTTCGTTGAACCTGCCCACACGCGTGCTCATGGGGCCGGGCCCCAGTGGAGCACACCCGCGCGTCCTGCGCGCCATGACGGCGCCGATGCTAGGGCACCTCGACCCCGACTTCCTGCGTCTCATGGACGAGTGCCGGGTGATGCTCCGCAAGGTGCTTCGTACGGAGAACGAGCACACGCTTGCGACGCCGGGGACCGGGACCAGCGGTATGGAAGCCGCCGTGATGAACCTCGTGGAGCCGGGCGATGGAGTGGTCGTGGGGATCTGTGGCTACTTCGGCGAACGCATTGCGGAGATGGCAGAGCGGGCCGGTGGGGAAGTAACGCGAGTCCAGTTCCCCTGGGGGAGCCCGGTCGACCCCGACGAACTCGAGCGCGCCGTGAAGGCGGCCCGGAATGTGAAGGTCGTCGGTGTCGTCCACGCCGAGACATCCACAGGCGTCGAAACACCGATTCCGCCGATTGCGAAAGTGGCGCACGACGCAGGAGCGCTGTTGATCGTCGACTGCGTGACGTCGCTGGGGGGCGTACCGGTTGAAGCCGATAGCTGGGGCGCCGACGTAGTGTACTCCGGCACCCAGAAGTGCCTTTCGGCGCCACCCGGGGCCGCGCCGGTGACCGCCTCCAACGCTGCGTGGGAGAAGATCCGGGCGCGTGAGGTGCCCTGTAACAGCTTCTACCTCGACCTGCAGCTACTCGAAGCCTATTGGGACGAGCGCAGGGCCTACCACCACACCGCGCCTATTTCGATGGTGTACGCACTGCACCAGGCACTCGCGCTTGTGCTCGAAGAAGGGCTCGAAGCGCGCTGGGCTCGCCATGAACGGAACGGCCGCGCGCTACAGGACGGCCTCGAAGGGCTGGGGCTGACCCTGCACGCAGACGCAGCACACCGCCTCCCGGTCCTCACCACGGTGCGCATCCCGGAGGGCATCGATGATGCCGAGGTGCGCGGGAAGCTGCTCCACCGGCATGGTGTTGAGATTGGCGGTGGCCTTGGCGAGCTGCGCGGGAAGACGTGGCGCATCGGGCTCATGGGCGAATCATCGACGCCGGGGAATGTATTCCTCGCGCTTTCGGCGTTGGCGCGCATCCTGCGCGAACAGGGCTTCCCGGCGGACATGCGCGCGGGGCTCGAGGCGGCGACCGCGCGGCTTGACCAGCCCTAGCCCGGCAGGGCCGTACGTTCGGTCTGGTGGACCGCCACAGGCTCGGAGGATAGGTGTCGCCTCGTCCCGTATTGATTGGCTCGCTGCTGACTGTCCTGCTCGCGCTGGCGGCATTTAGCGTTACGGCGCTGTTGTTGCGTGCGGGCGACGATGAGGCGCAACCGCGAGCACCAGCTCTGCCCACGCCAACACCCGCACCGGGCGATGGTGCAACGCCCACCACCAGCACCGAGACACCCGGCACCCCGGCCACGCCCACGCCGGTGACTGCCGAGGTACCGGAGCGTATCGAGTTCGAGGTGGCTTTCCCCGAGCTCCCGGAGCTCGAACGGCCAGTGGCGATGGTAGAGGTCGCTGGCCAGCGCAGGATGCTCGTGGCCCTGCAGGATGGACAGGTTGTCTCGTTCGAAAACGATGCCACGGCGAGCAGCGTCGAAATGGTCATCGACCTCCGGGCGCAGGTTTCGCGCGGGGGAAACGAGGAGGGCCTGCTCGGGTTGGCGCTCGCCCCCGACTTCGAAACGAGTGGCTACCTCTACCTTTACTACAACGCACGGCCAGGAGAGCGCAGGACGGTCCTCTCGCGGTTCGAAACGAGCGGCGAAGGCGCAGACCTGCGCGCAGACCCGGCGAGCGAATTGCTGCTGCTGACGGTCCCTCAGCCGTATTCGAACCACAATGGGGGTCAAGTCGCCTTCGGGCCCGATGGGATGCTCTACCTCGCGCTGGGCGATGGTGGCTCCGGCGGCGATCCCCACGGGAACGGACAGGACATCACGCGGAACCTGCTTGGCAGCATCATCCGGTTCGACGTGAGCAATGCAACCGCCGAGGAGCCATACACGATCCCGCCGGACAATCCATTCGCAGGCCAGGCGGGCGTCCGCCAGGAAATTTGGGCCTACGGGTTACGCAACCCCTGGCGGTTTAGCTTCGACCGAGCAACGGGCGACCTGTGGGCCGGTGACGTGGGCCAAAGCTCGCGCGAGGAGATCGACCTGATCGTGCCAGGCGGCAACTACGGCTGGAATATCATGGAGGGCACCGAGTGCTTCCGAAGTGATGATTGCGACCAGACCGGGCTCATCGCGCCGGTAGCGGATTACGGGCGCTCGGGAGGTCACTGCTCCGTCACCGGAGGCGTGGTCTACCGGGGAGACGCGGTGCCCGCCCTCCGCGGGGTGTACCTCTACGCCGACTATTGCTCCGGCGCGATGTGGGGACTGGCAGCGGAAGCAGCGGCCGCCGGCGAGGAAGCCGTGCCCGTGCAGTGGCGCGAAGAAGGGCCAAACATCTCGACGTTCGCCCAGGACGAGGCCGGGGAGGTCTACTTCCTCGCCTTCGACGGGCGTATCTACCGGGTTACGGGAGCGGGGTAGCAGGCTACTAGGCGGGCGAAACCGGCCGGCCTATCCCGACGTAGCGAACGCCCTGCGCCTCGATCTGGTCACGGTCGAGGGCGTTGCGGGCATCGAGCAGCACCGGGGCAATTCGCGCCCAGTCGAGTTCCGCATAGGCGCGGTGATACGCATGCACAACCACGATGTCGTAGCCCTCGAACGGCGCTGCCGCTGGTTCGAAGCCGAGTGCACGGGCTCCTTCCTCGGAGAGGAGGGCATCGTGGCCCCGCACGTCTGCTCCCCGCGCCTTGAATTCGCGGAGCAGGTCGACGGCGTTCGTGTGGGGCGTCACAGCAACGTCTGGGCGGAAAGTGAGGCCAAGGATGAGGACCCGCTTCCCGGCGAGGCCATCCACCAGGGCGGCGAGGCGCTCGACGGCGTACCCGGGCATCGCATCGTTGACCTGGCGGCCGAGGGCCGAGAGCGAACTTGGGCCACGGCCCTGGATGAGAAAGCGCGGGTAGACCGGGATACAGTGACCGCCCACTCCTGTGCCGGGCACATGGAGGTGGCAATAGGGCTGACTGTTGGCGGCACGCGATACCTCTGTGAAGTCCACACCATGGGCATCCGCGACCATCGCGAGTTCGTTCGCCAGCGCGATGTTGAGGTCGCGGTAGGCGCCCTCCGAGAGCTTCGAGAGCTCCGCCGTCTCGGCGTTGGCGAGTTCCATGACTTCGCCGCCGAAGACCTCGCGATAGAACGCTGCGGCGCGCCGGCCGCCTTCGGGATCGACGCCACCGACGACCTTGGGGTACTTGGTCAGGTCTTCGATGATGCGCCCCATGAGGAGGCGCTCGGGGCTGAACGCCACGAAGACGTCAGTCCCCAGCTCCAGGCCGGTCGCCTCGAGCCGGGGAGCGAGCACCTTGCGGGTCGTGCCGATCGGGAGCGTGGTATCGAAGATGCAGAGCGTCCCGGGTCTGAGTCCCTGCGCGACCGAATCGGCGGCCGCGAGCAGCGAGGTGAGATCGGCGGTGCCTTCCGCGTTGACATCGACGGCGACGGCGAAGAGCACGACCTCGCAGTTCGCGACCGCGGCCGTGGTATCGGTTGTGGCGCGGAGATGGCCAGCGCGAACGACCTTCGCCAGCAACTCGCCGAGGCCTGCTTCATCGGGGATCGGGTTTTCGCCACGATTCACCTGTTCGACGCGGGCCGCGTTGATGTCGCAGCCCATCACCTGGTGGCCCTGCGATGCGATCTTCGCTGCGAGCGGAAGGCCGATACGGCCGATGCCAACGACGGCGACGTTCATGCTGGCACCGGGAGGTCGGCGACCTGCACGGGCATGCCTTCATCGGCGGAGCGCACAAGGGCCTCGGCGACGGCGAGGGCGACCATCCCGTCACGAGCGGACACTGGCGCCGGGCCGTTTCCGAGCACAGCGTCACTCAGGCTTTCGAGCTCGACACGCAGTGGTTCGCGGTAGGTGATCGGGTAGCGGGTCATTGGCCCCTCGGTAACGCTGGCGATCTCGCCAGGGATGGCAGCGGCGGCATGATTTTCGTAGAAGCGGAGCTCCTGCACGGCGTAATCGACCACGAACATTCCACGCTCGCAGAGGACGGTGAGCGTGCGCTCCTTCGTCGGGGTGAGCCAGTTGATGTCGAGGATGCCCATCGCGCCACCGCGGAAGCGAAGCATACCCGCAAACAGGTCCTCGTTGTCGGTCGCGATGTGGCGGCGTACATCAGCGAAGACACGCTCGATTTCGTCCTCGAGCACGAAGCGCATGATGTCGATGTCGTGGGGGCCGAGGTCGTGAATCACGCCGACGTCGCGGATGCGGTGCGGGAACGGACCCACCCGCCGTGCACGAACCTGGAGGACGCGGCCGCCCTGCCCCTCGAGCAACCGTCGCTTGAGTTCCTGGATGGCCGGGTTGAAGCGCTCAATGTGCCCCACGGAGAGCAAGCGCTCGTGTTTCTCAGCGGCGGCGGCGATGCGCGCGGCAGCGGCCAGGTCGGCTGCGATCGGCTTTTCCACCAGGACATGAGCGCCAGCTTCGATCGCCTGGAGCGCAACCTGTTCGTGGAGGCCGGTCGGCACCACGACGGACACGACGTCAGGTGCGGTTTCGCGCAGGAGCGTCGGAGCGTCGGGGAAGCCGGGGATGGGCCGGCCATTTACCGCTTTGCGTACGCGTTCGGGATCGGCGTCGGCGACGCCGACAAGCTGGACGCCCGGCATGTCGCCGAGCACGCGGGCGTGGTTCGCCCCCATGGAACCAAGGCCGATGACGGCTGCGCGAAGGTCTGCTGGCATCGAAATGGAGCGTACGGCGGAAGCGAGGAAGGGGAAAGCTGGAGGATCAGGCGCGGTTAGCGCGTTGGTGGCTAGGAGAACAGCAGGGCCAGCAGTTCATCGCGGGAGAGCCCGGTGTGGGCGCTGACGTCGGTGAGAACCGCGTTCAACGTACCCACACGAAGAGGGCGATGGCGCGGGATCGTCACGTGGTGTTCCCCGCGGGTTTCAGTTGTGAGGCGCATGTGACTCCCGACTGACGTGTCAACGAGTAGCCCAGCTTGGTCAGCGCCCGAGCCAGCTGGTCGCCCGAAACGTCACGGGGGGAGCCGGGTCATACCAGGATGACGTCTTCGCGCACGAAATGGAGGCGCACGAGTCGCGGGCGGTCCGCCTCATTGAAGTGGCAGCGGACTGCGTCTCGCACCTGTTCACGGAGCTCTTCCGGGTCATCGGCCTCGGTGAAAATCGATTCTCCCAGCGCACGCGCGCTCAGTCCGCCCTCAGGCTCCTCGGTCACCAGGAAAATGAGCTCGTCCACGCCGTTCATTCTAGGCGATCCAACCACCATGAATTTTCTCACCTGCTGGAGATTCGCTCGGCGACTTCGAGGCAGAGCGCCTCGATGCCTCGGCGGCGGACGGTGAGACTGATGACCTCCGGTGGGCACTGGCTGGTGTAGACCGTGGACACCTTGTGTGGCAGCGGCGTCGAGGCCCAGATCACCATCACCTCGGCCCACTTCAGATCGGCCTGTGCTTCGCGCCGGTTCGGTTGCCGCTCTGTGCCGTCGATGCACCGCAAGTCGATGTCCGTGCCGGCAACGAACGCCTGCAGTTCGCGATGGATGGCGCTTGTCCCACCGACGACAAGCAGGCGCCCCACGCCAGTACGCCGGAACGCTGCGATCATCGCCTCGGCAGCACGGCGATTGTTCGAACCGGCACAGGTCGTGCAGTATGGCTGACTCGTCACAACAACGGTCCGCTTGTCCGGCCGAGTCATATTCTTGGCGCACGAGGCACAGAGGAGGCGAAGCTGCCGATCGAGCAGGGTGCGGGCGCGGGTGAGTTTCTCCTGCGCCATGCCTCGCTTGCGCGGGTTCGTCAGGCCCGCCTGTTCCAGCGTTGCGCGCG
>JALOAP010000212.1 GCA_023228745.1 Dehalococcoidia bacterium
CTCGATGCGGCACTGGTCGCGCTGGACGCGCTGAGCGAGGCCGACTGGGACAAGGAACAGGTGGAGGCCGCCATCCGCGCGATGGACGCGACCCTCGGGCTGAAGCTGCGGAAGTTCGTCCCGGTGCTCTACGTCGCCGTGATGGGCCGTGCGCAGGGCATTCCGCTGTTCGACTCGCTGGTCCTGCTCGGGCGTGAGCGCAGCCTGCAGCGGCTTCGCACGGCCCGCGCCAAGGCAGAGCGCGCGAGCTAGCCAGGGTGGAGCCAATCGCCGGGGCCGTGGTACTCTGAAGCACACGAGCCGCGCTGGGGACTCGTCTAATGGTAGGACAGCAGATTCTGGATCTGTACGTGGGGGTTCGACTCCTCCGTCCCCAGCCAATTCGACACGACCGCCGTCCAACTGGGCGGCGTTTTTTCTTCAGCCCCGCACTGCGATGCCTGCGTGATGTGTTCGTGAGTCGCCAGCGAGGCTCGCGACGCGTTCCCCTGCGTGCCCGCGCGACGCTGGCAAAGTGGGCGATGCGAACGAACTGCGCGACCAGGCCATCACGGCCGACATTCGTGAGATGCTGGGCCGCGACGCGAAGTTGGCAGACCTCGAAGCGTGCATCGACATAATCGTGCGCGGCGGGGTTGCGCACCTCCTGGCCCCGCCGCTCCCTGCGGACGTCGTCGATGATCTCCGCGCGGTGGTCGGCCGTGTGCGGGGCGTCCACGCTGTCTGGCTGCGTTCCAGTAGCCCGGGCTTTCGCTGTCTCGATATCGGTTGTGGTGGTGCGAAGCAGGTCGAAGCTTCGATCGGTATCGACCTTGCCCATGCCCCCGCAGCCGACATCCTTGCCGACCTCGACCGGGGCCTACCGTTCGCTGATGCCTCGATTGACTGCGTGTTCGCTGTGCACGTACTGGAGCACGTTCGCGACGTCGTAGCGTTGATGAACGACCTGCACCGGGTGCTGAAACCGGGCGGGAGCCTGCATCTGATGGTGCCGTTCGCACAGCACGTCAACGCCATCGCCGACCCGACGCACGTCCGTTTCTTTCACCCTCAGACGTTCAAGCACTTCTGCCGGCCCTCGCCGAAGCAGCGCACCTGGTACCCGGAACTCGTGTCCTGTGACGGTGCAAGCGTGTTCGCCGACCTGCGGCCGCTTCCGCCCGGCGAGGCCCCGCCGGACGAGCAGCTCGCGCGCTTCTTCGACTGATTCCTCTGCTTCCTCTGACACGACATTCCCGAATGGTCTAGGATGCCGGCGCAGAGCACACGGAGGACAGCATGACATACAAGTACATCCTCACCGAGACACGCGACCGCGTCGGCATCATCACCCTCAACCGCCCGGAGCGGCTCAATGCGTTCAACTACGAAATGCAAGGCGAGTGGCGCGACCAGGTGGAACAGTGGAACCAGGACCCGGCTATCGGTGCCATCGTGTTCGCGGGCGCCGGGCGGGCATTCTGCGCGGGCGCCGACTTCGGTGGCTGGTCACGGGAGATTCAGCAGCGCGAGGCTGGCGAAGAGACGGACCGCCAGCGCCGCGCACGGCCAGACGAGACGTGGACCGAAATGGCCATGCGATCGAAGCCGATAGTCTGCGCGATCAACGGCCCGGCGATCGGGGTGGGCCTCACTATGACCCTCCCCGGCGACGTGCGCATCGCCAGCGACCGCGCGCGGCTCTCCATGCGTTTCGTGCGGGTGGGCGTGATCCCGGAGCTCGGTAGTACGCGGCTGCTACCACAGATTGTCGGCGTCTCTCACGCGCTCGAACTCATGCTCAGCGGGCGCATCATCGATGCGGCCGAGGCGGGGCGCATCGGCCTGGTGAACCGCGTGGTCCCCCACGACGAGTTGTTGGACCGCGCGGTGGAAACGGCAGCCGGGATCGCGTTCAACCCGCTGGAGAGCCTCGCCGCGGTCAAGCAGCTCACCTGGTCAGCAGTGAACAATCTCGATATTCGCGGCGTCATGGAGCAGGAGGGCAAGGAGTTTGCGGCCGCGCAGCAGCGGCCCGCCTTCAAGGAGGCGGTCACTGCCTTCCGCGAAAAGCGGGAGCCGAACTTCCACCCCTGACACCGGCACGAGCCGGGCGCGCTAGTGGGCCGGCGGCATGAAGTCGTCCGGCCCCGGTTCACGCGGCAACGGGACTTCTGCCCGCGCCGGGGCCAGGCGCAACGCACGCACGTTCAGCGATAGCGATTCCTTCCCGAGCAACAGGAAGACCGCGCCGATGATGCTCACTGGCAGCACGTTCACGAGGTGTGCGAGCACGGCAAAGCTGAACGCAGTGCTCTCACCCACGTTGAACGGCAGCAACGACAGCGTGGCCGCCACATGGAACACCCCCAGGTATCCCGGCGAGGACGGGACCAGCATCGCGAGATTGGTAGTACAGGTGAGGAGCACCGCGACGGTTACCGGCGCGTTGATCCCGAGCGCGCGCATGAGCAGGTAGTTGATCGCGAACGCGCCCAACCACGCGGTCCACGACCAGCCCCAAATCGGCAGGATGTGGCGGCGTGAGAAGAGCTGCCGCACACCTTCACGGAACGACGCCGCTTCGTTCGATAGCCGCGTCGTCTGGAGCCGCCGGGGGATGGGGAACCGCTGAGCCACTCCAATGAGCCTGTGGCGCAGCGCCAGTATCACGAGCGTGAGCAGCGCCAACCCCGCCAGCATGATCCACGCCAGCCGCAACTCCTCCTGGTATTGCCGTGGGAACGGGAGGAAGGGGCTCACCAGCACAAAGCAGGCCAGCAGGGTGATGAAATCCGTCACCCGCTCGGTGAGCAGTGACGAGAGCACGTGTCCGAAGCGCAAGCCCGGCTGGCGCGACGTCATCGCCACCCGTGCGACATCGCCAAGCCGCGCCGGCAGTACGTTGTTCAGCAGGAAGCTGATATGGAGGATGCGGTAGAGCCGGGGAGTAGTGATACCCGATTCGTCCGGGAGGAGCAGCCGCCAGCGCACGGTTTTCGCTACGAGCGAGAGGATGAGCGCTGCTACGGCCAGGGCAATCCAGCCGGGCTCCGCTCCGCGCAAAATGGTCACCGTGCGCTCCCAGTCGATGAGCCGCCAGAGGAGGGCGACACACAAACTGGTCATGGTGAGGCCGATAAAGGTACGGCTCATAGATGTTGGTCTTGCCCTGTGGGAGCCCGCATCTCCCGTACCACAGTGCCATATCCCGTCCTTTCCGTCAGCGGGAAAAGAGATATAGGCTGAAAAGAATGAGTGCGCCTTCGTTGCGGTTCCAGCCGGGGGGCGACGGTGCCGCAGAGACGGGGGCGGTGGGGTCCTGGCGCACGAGCCGCTGGATCTTCGCCGTTCAAATCTTGTTCCTGCTCGCCATAACGGCAACAGTTGTTACGCGGTACTGGAGTGATCACGTCTGGGTAGGTTGGGCATTGGTGGCTGTCGCCACGGCCGCCTGGGCGCCCCAACTTGCCGTGGAGAGCACGCGCCGTTGGTGGTTCGTCTACGTGGTGGGCATCTTCGTCTACACGATCCTGCGTTCCTACGCAGACGAAACCGCGATCCCCACACGATTCGAATACGTCATTGAGTTCGACCGGGTGTTGCCCGGCCCACAGCCGGGGGCCTGGCTCCAGGGACGCTACTTCACGCCCGAGCAGGTGGGGTGGCTCGACCTCCTGATGGTCGGCGTGCACTGGTCGTTCTTTATCGCGCCCCACCTTGCTGCGGTCCTGGTGTTCTTGTTTGCGCCCCGCCTGTTCCCCCGGTTCGTGGTGCTCATGGTCGGCACAATGTGGCTGGGCTTGCTGCTCTTTTTCCTGCTGCCAACCGCGCCCCCCTGGTTCGCCGCGCAGGCCGGCTACCTGCCCGAGGTCTATCGTGTGATGGATGTCGTTGGTGGCGAAGTGAGTGGCGAGAGCTACAAGGAGTTTTACGCCTCGCTCGGCGAGCCGAACTCTGTAGCCGCGATGCCCTCAATTCACATGGCGATCACGTTCGCGCTCTTCCTCTGGGCGCGCGACCACCATCCCCGCTGGCAATGGCCGCTCCTTGGCTACTCGATCATCATGGGCATCGCCCTCGTCTACCTCGGTGAGCACTATGTGGCCGATGAAGTCGTCGGCGTTGGGCTGGCGCTGCTCGCCCATACGCTGGTCCGGCGGACGGTCGATAGAGGGCTGGGCTAGGCGGCCCGCTGGTAGATGCTCGTGCTCGCGGTGCGGAAGCCAACGTCACCGGAGCGCATGATCATCTCGCTCCCACCGATGAAGAGGTACCCACCGGGCCTCAGCGCTTGCGCGAATCCCTCGTAAATCTGGTGCTTCGCCTCCTCCGTGAAGTAGATCACCACGTTACGGCAAAGGATGAGGTCCACATCTGCCGGGTACGGGTCGGAGAGGAGGTCATGCCTCCGGAAGGTCACGCGCCTGCGAACCAGGTCCTTCACGCGATAGGTGCCCTTTTCTTCGATGAAGTACTTGTCCAGGATGGCAGGCGGCACCGAGCGCACTTCGCCTGGCAAATACCCCGTGCCATCGCGTGCGCGCGCCAGGATCGGCATGTCCACGTCCGTCGCGAGGACCGTGTGGCTTCCGCCCGGGTCGATCTCGTTGAGGATAATCGCGAGCGTGTACGGCTCGCAGCCGATGGAACACCCTGCGCTCCAGAGCTTCAGCGTACGCCGCTCCTTGAGCATCTCGGGCAGGATGCGCCGCTGCAGCTCTTCGAAGCGGTCGGGCTGGCGGAAGAACTCCGACACGTTGATGGTCAACGTGTCGCGCACCTCGCCGAGCAGCTGCGCGTCACTCGCGATGGCAGCGGTGAATGCGGACCAATCAGAAAGGCCGCGTCGCATCATCAGGCTGGCGAGGCGGCGCTTCATCTGGGCCTCCTTGTATTGGTGGAGGGGTACCCGGATCGCTCGTTCAAGGGCAGCACGAAACGTGAGCCAGTCTGTGTCCATCTCGACTACTTCCATGACTACCTCGCTATTCCAATAACGGCCGCCAGGGCGTCGGCCATCTTGTCGATGGGAAGCTCTCGGGCACGGCGCGTCAGTTCGCGTGTCACGCGCGGCATGCCATAGACCACGCAGGTCGCTTCGTCCTGCACGAAGACCTTGCCCCCGGCCTGCTCGATCATTGCCGCACCGGCGGCGCCGTCCTTGCCCATGCCCGTCAGGATCGCGACCGTCGTGTTCTGGCCATACACCGGCGCAACGGATTCCAGCGTCAAATCGATCGCCGGCCGCACGCCGTGACGCGTCGCGGACTGGTGGATGCGCACGCGCCGCTCGGCAGTCACTTCGAGGTGGTAGTCGCCGGGGGCGACCAGCACATGCCCCGTAGCCACGATGTCTCCATCTTTCGCCTCGCTCACCCGCAGCGCAGAAAACGAGTCGAGCCGCCGCGCGAGAGCATCCGTGAACCCTGCTGGCATGTGCTGTACCACGATGATGCCCGCATCGAGGTTCGCCGGTAACCGAGGAATGAGCGTGCTCAGCGCGGGCGGCCCACCGGTGGACGATCCGATGATCAGCACGTGCTTTGCGGGGCGCTCCACCCTGCCCCGGTCATCCCTGCCGGAACGCAGCGTTGGCAAGGGTGTGAGCTGCGTGTGCCGGGGAAGAACGCGCGTCTCCTTCGCCCGCTGGATAGCCTGCGTGAGGCGTGCTTCGACACCGGCCAGCTCATGGCTCAGGCCGCTCGGCTTGGCCACACAATCCACCGCCCCCGCTTCCAGCGCCTGGATCGTCGTCTCGGCCCCTGCCCGGGTGAGCGTGCTCAGCATGACGATCGGTGTGGGGACGGTCCGCATGATTTCCCGGACCGCATGCACGCCGTCCATGCGCGGCATCTCGACGTCCATCGTAATGACGTCGGGCCGTAGCTC
>JALOAP010000130.1 GCA_023228745.1 Dehalococcoidia bacterium
GCCGGCTCCCATAACAGTGTGAAGCTCGTCGATGAAGAGGATGACCTCACCTTCGGCCTGCTTCACTTCCTCCATCACGGCCTTGAGGCGCTCCTCAAACTCACCGCGGAACTTGGAGCCCGCGATGAGTGCGCCCATGTCGAGGGCGAGCACGCGCTTATCCTTCAGGTTTTCTGGCACATCGCCGGCGACGATCCGCTGGGCAAGGCCTTCTGCGATCGCCGTCTTGCCGACGCCGGCTTCACCGATGATGACCGGGTTGTTCTTGGTGCGGCGGTTCAGGATCTGCATCACGCGACGCACTTCGACTTCGCGGCCGATGACCGGGTCGAGCTTGCCTTCGCGGGCGAGCTCGGTGAGGTCGGTCGCGTACTTCTCGAGGCTCTGGTAGCGGCTCTCGGCCGTTGGGCTGGTCACGCGCTGACGGCCGCGGATATCGGCGAGCGCGCGGTAGATACCCTCCTTGGTCACGCCGAACTCGGCGAGCAGGCGGGTGGCACCGCTCTCTTCGTTATCAGCGATGGCGATGAGGAGGTGTTCGACGCCGACGTACTCGTCCTTCAGACGCTCGGCTTCGGCGTTGGCCACCTCGAGCATGCGCACGACTTCGGGGGTGGTGTAGACCTGGACAACGTCGTGTTGGAGCTTCGGCATTCGCTGGAGCTCCTCGCCGACGCGCTGGCGGAGGCGGCTCATGTCGACGTCGAGCCGCTGGAGGACCTGCTGGGCAAGGCCGCCCTGCAGGCCGATGAGTGCGGCGAGCACATGAGGCACGCCCCACTGGCTATTGCGCTGCTGGCGCACGATGTCCTGGCTCTGCGCGAGGACCTGTTGCGCCTGCTCGGTGAATCTATCTTGTCGCATCATATGCGTCCCTCCGGGACGGAGTGGCAAGGCCCAAGGCGAAAGGCGAAAGGGCCTCTAGGTTCGGATTCGATCGGCATCGCGTTGGCGAACAACAGCGGTGCGCAAGCCGGCAATTAGCCGGGAAACCTCCTCCGCCTGTGCGCGGAGCAGGTGGAACCTCTCCTGGTCGATGTAGCCTGCGTCGGCCGCGACATAGAGCAGTGAGCGAACTTCGCCACAGGACCCCTTCGCGATCGACAACATCTGCGCGTACTCGGCCCGGCCGGCGCGCTCGAATCCTTCGGCGATGTTCGACATGACGGAGACGGCGGCTCGCTGGAGCTGGTCCCGGAATGCGTATCGCTTGGCGAGCGTCTCCGACTCCACCATCGCGTTTACAGCGTTGTTGAGTGCCCGGGCCTTCTGCCATGCGATGAGGTCTTCAAAACGTTGCACTCCTGGCATGTGCGTGTCCTTTCGCCCTTCGCCTTATGCCTTGGGCCTTCCCTCGTAGGGGGCGGGGAGGCGGGTGGCGCGGAGGCGGTCGAGCTCGCGCTGGGTGGCATCGAGGCGGTCCTGCAGGTGCCGGAGCTGTTCGCTCATTCGGATGATGATTTCGACGCCGGCCAGGTTCACGCCGAGTTCATCGACGAGGCGCTGGGCCTGGCGGATCTTTTGGATGTCGCGGTTGGAGTACATGCGGATGTTGCCGCTCGTACGTTTCGGTTCGACGAGGCCGGCCCGTTCGTAGTACCGCAGGGTCTGCTGGTGCAGGCCAACGAGCCGGGCGGCGATGGAGATGACGTAGCATGGCTCATCGTCGTCTAGCTCGCCGTCGTGCGGCTCCGCACGTTGTCGACCCATGTCGTCACCTCCTTTCGTTCGATTCGGATGCCGGGATCTCTATCAGGACCCGACACTTGCTTTTTCCTTGCTCAGAGCGCGAAGTGCTTCGAAGTGCTCGCGCTCTTCTGGGCTCAGGTGCTCGGGGAGTTGCACGCGGACTTTGACGAAGAGGTCGCCGCGTTTGCCACCACCAAGGGCGGGCATGCCTTTTCCTCCGAGCCGGATCTGGCGGCCGTTCTGGGTGAGTTCGGGGATGCGGAGGGCGACCCGGCCGTCGATAGTTCGAACCTCCACTTCGCCCCCGAGCACTGCGTCGGTCAGCGGGACAGGCACTTCGAGATAGAGGTCGTCGCCCTTCCGTTCGAAGCGGCTATGGGGCTGCACGGTGATCACGAGATAGAGGTCACCGCTGGGGCCGCCGCCAATGCCCGGGCGCCCTTCGTTGGCCACGCGGACACGGGAGCCTGTCTTAACTCCGGGGGGAACCTTGACCTCGAGGCGGCGGTCGCGAACCACCTGGCCGGTGCCGTCACAGGTGTGGCAGATGGCGCCAGCGACTTCTCCCGCGCCCCCGCAGGTTGTGCAGACTTCTGGAGCCTGCAGTCGAACAGTGCGGGTGGTGCCGTGGAACGCTTCCTCGAGCGAAATCTCCACCGGCGTCTCGACGTCCTGGCCGCGGCGCGCGGCGGGCGCCCCGCGAGGGCCGCCGCGTTCCCGGCGGAAGAGGCTATCGAAGATGGAGCCGAAATCACCGAGGCCGCCATCGAACGAGCGGGCGTTGCCGGTGCGGGCCCAGCCGGGGGCTGCCTGACGCTTCTGCATCTCTTCGATCTGGTCGGCGTGCTCCCACTGGTCGCCGTACTTGTCGTATTTGCGACGCTTATCTGGATCCGAAAGCACCTCGTAGGCCGCCGTGATCTGCTTGAAGCGCTCTTCGGCGGCACGATCGTTTGGGGTCACATCCGGGTGGTACTTGCGGGCGAGCTTTCGGTACGCAGAGCGAATCTCCTTGTCGGAGGCACCGCGTGACACGCCCAGGATCCCGTAGAAGTCTTTCGCCATTATGTGGTCAGTTTAGCGCGTCCGCTGAAGTGAGGCAATGCGAGACGCGCAGACTTCTTGATAATGACGTACTCAGGGTTCTTGCAGGCGGTTTGCGCCGCTGCTACGATCCGCGATGAAACAAATCACGCCTCAAAGGAGGAATACGGCAATGGCAACTTCCCTCACCCGCTGGGACCCGATAACAGAGGTCGCCAACATGCGCACACTGATGGACCGCCTTTTTGACCAGAGCTTTGGCCGCTTCCCGATGTTCCGTGAGGCTGCCGATGAACTGGGCGGCGCGACGCTCGGGCTCGATGTCTACGAGACCGGGAACGAGTACATCGTGAAGGCGCAGCTCCCGGGCGTTGACCCGAAAGACGTCGACATTACGGTCGACGACGACATCCTCACCATCAAGGGTGAGTTCGAGCAGAAGGACGACGTGACGGAAGGGCAGTTCGTCCGCCGCGAACTCCGTTATGGAAGCTTCCAGCGGTCGCTCCGGCTCCCGCCGAGCGTGGAGGCGGAGAAGGCGAATGCCCAGTTCGAGCACGGCATGCTGAAGCTCACACTGCCGAAGAAGCCAGAGGCGCGTGCCCGCTCGCTCAAGATCACACCGCAGGGCGTGCTGGAAGGCCAGAAGGGCGAAAGCGGCATGCAGGACCAGCAGTTGAGCCAGCCTGCCGGCCAGCCGAGCTAAGCGCTCTCCCGTCCCCAATCACCGAGACCGGCCCTCGTGGAGGGCCGGTCTTTCTTTGTGTCATGGGAACGAATCGACTGTTGGCGGCGTTCTTCCGGTATCAGTCCACAGCTAAGGGGGATGGGAATGGTTGGCGTACGAAGGCTGTTGTTCGCGGGCACCACGGTCACGCTCATGGCATTTGCGGCCGCGTGCGGCATCGGAGACGGCGACGAAGACCGGGGCTATCCCGGGGGTGCCACGATGAGCACCGCGAGGGGAGAGTCGGTTGAACGGCAGGCCGACGACGCATTGTGGGCGCCGGCACCGAGCGAAGGGAGCCAGGCGGGTGCCGGGACGGACACCGGCGGTTCGAACGCAGCCCAGGGAATCGACCGGAAGATCGTCTTCCGCACGACGATGACCGTCACTGTGGACGACGTGACCGCCTCGTTCGACCGGGTGGGAAGCATCGCCCGGGACGCGGGTGGCTTCGTGGAGAAGTCTTCGTTTACGAACGAGGGGGAAGATGATGAGCGCCGCAGGGCGTCCCTGACGCTCCGCGTGCCTGTCGCGCAGTACGAGGGTGTCGTCGCATCGCTGCGGTCGTTGCCGGGCGGCAAGGTGCGGGGCGAGAGCGCACAGGCGACGGAGGTGACCGAGCAGTACACCGACCTGCAAAGCCGACTGCGCAACCTCGAGCGCGTGGAGGGGCAGTACCTGGACCTGCTCGCGAAGGCGACAACCATCCAGGACATCCTTACGGTGACCGACCGGCTGAATGGCGTACGGCTGGAAATCGAGCAGATCCAGGGGCGAATCCAGGTGCTCGACGACCTGACGGAGATGGCAAGCATCGAGGTGATGTTGGCCTCGGCCGGGGCGAGCGTGACGGAGGACGGCGGACCGAAGAGCTTCCGGACGGCGTTTGTGGACGCGTGGGATGCGGCACTGGAAGCAGTGCAGTACGTCGCTTCGGCCGCGGCGGTGGCAACGGTGGCGATTATCTGGCTCGGCATTCCGCTGCTGGCCGTGGCGGCCGGTGCGCGGTGGGTCTCGCGACGCGGGCGCCCCGCCGCATCTCCCTGAGTGCAACCAACACCGGGGGAACGACGAATTCACGGCCGAGTAGCGGTGGCGGTGGGTTCGTCCTGTCCCGGGAGGGACCACTGGAGTAGCATCCGAGCGGAAAGCAACGGGAGGGTACTGTTGCTCGTAGACCTGACGATGCGCACGCTCAACTACATCTTCTCTGTCATCTCGATCGTGCTGGGCGTCGCGCTCATCCTGTTCATGTTGACCCAGACGGTATCGTGGAACATTGGCGTCGCGATCGGGATCGTGCTGGTGTTGAACGGCCTGATCAGGCTTTGGTTCGCCCAGGACGACAGGTGAGGCGACCCAGCCCGCGTTCGTCCCTATACTGACCAACCGAATGGCGACTCAGCACACCATCCTTGTCCCTGTCACTGGAACCCCCGCGAGCATGGAGGCGGTGAGTGTAGCTGCGTTGCTCGCAAAGCAGCGGAAGTCGAAAGTGATCGCGCTCCATGTGATCGAAGTCGAACGTTCGCTGCCGCTGAACGCGGAGCTGGACGCAGAGGCGCGGCGTGGGGAGCAAGTGCTGCGGCGAGCGGAGGACCTTGCCGCGTCTTCGGGCATCCACCTGACGGGGGAGCTCATCCAGGCGCGAAATGCCGGGCAGGCGATCCTGGACGAGGCGGCCGATCGCGGAATCGACACGATTATCATGGGTGTCGGCTATAAGCGGATGATCGGTGCGGTGCAGATGGGGCGAACTGCCCAGCTGGTCCTGCGTAATGCGTACTGCCAGGTGTGGCTGGTTCGGCAGGCCTTCGGCCAGCCCGGCGTTCGGGAGTAAGGGGTGGCGCGATGAACATCTTAATCATGGGCTGCGGGCGCCTTGGGGCACGGGTCGCGGCACAGCTCGATGAGGCAGGACACAACGTCACCGTGCTCGATACCAATCCCGGCTCTTTTCGACGCCTTCCAGAGACCTTTCGCGGTGAGCGCGCGGTGGGCAACGGGATGGATGGTCCAACGCTGGAGCGCGCGGGCATCCAGTCGGCGGACGCATTCATGGCGGTGACCCAGGGGGACAACCGGAACTACTTTGCGAGCCAGATGGCGCGGGAGGTGTACGGCGTGAAACGGGTCCTCTGCCGCATCTACGACCCGGTCCGGGAGCAGATGTTCAGGGAGATGGGACTGGAGACGTTCAGCCCCACGAGCATCGGCGCGCAAATCATGGTGGACATGCTGCTCGGCGAAAACTCGGCCAGGAGTTCCTGATGTACGTAGTTATCACAGGCGGAGGCAAAGTCGGCTACTACCTGGCGCAGGAGCTGCTTAACGACAACCACGAGGTGCTGATCATCGAGCGCGACGCGAACCGGGCAGCGGCGATCTCGGAGGACCTCGGGGAAAGCGTGATTAACGGGGATGGGTGTGAAGCGACGACGTTGGACGCAGCAGGCGTTGCGCGCGCAGACCTCGTCGCCGCGGTGACG
Source organism: Dehalococcoidia bacterium (assembly GCA_023228745.1). Lineage (GTDB taxonomy): Bacteria > Chloroflexota > Dehalococcoidia > Tepidiformales > Tepidiformaceae > JALOAP01. The sequence continues at coordinate 5,950 of JALOAP010000130.1, forward strand.
GGTGACGACGAAGACAACCTGGTGGTGTGTGAGATTGCGCGGCGCAGGGGCGTCCCGCGCACGATCGCGCGGATCAACAATCCAAAGAACGAGCTCCTGTTCAAAAAGCGCGGCATCGAGACGACGATCTCCGCGACGCAGGCGATTCTCGGGCAGATCGAGCAGGAGCTCCCCACCTACGACATGATTCCACTCCTGCAGTTGCACAGCGGCCTGGAGCTCGTCGAGATCAAGCTGCCGGAGACATCGCCGGTGGCGGGACGGTCCGTCCGGGAGGTGCTGCTGCCACCGGAATCGCTCATTTCGCTGGTCGTCGACCCCGGGGGCGTGCCGCGCATCCCGAGCGGCGACACCCGCTTGAACGCCGGCGACGCGCTGGTTGTGGTCACGCAGCGCGAGAGCACCGCACTCCTCCGTGAGGCACTGATCGGTTCGACACACGGGCTGGACACGTAGGCATGCGCGTTGCATACCTTGGGCCGGCTGGCACCTTCGGCGAAGAGGCGGCGATCCGATTCGCTCCCGAGGCCGAGCGGCTCCCGTTTCCTTCGCACGCAGCCGTAGCGGCAGCCGTGGAGTCTGGCATGGCGGACCTCGGTGTCGTGGCGATCGAGAACTCGATCAACGGCTCGGTTGCGGAGACGCTCGACATCCTCATCCACGAGACCGAACTTCGAATCCAGGCCGAACTGGTGCTGCCGATCGTGCACAACCTCGTGGTGAAGCCAGCCACAAACGCAGACATGGTGAAGGTCATCTATTCGCACCCGCAGGCGCTCGGACAGTGCCGGAAGTTCATCGAGCGGTGCTTCCCGAAGGCACAGCTAGAGGCGGCCCTGTCGACCACAGAAGCGGTGCAGCTCGCGCTGCGCCGGGACAACGACGGGGCGGCAATCGCGACGGCGCGGGCGGCGGAGCTGTACGGCGCGGAGGTCCTGGCGAGGGGTATCCAGGACGCAGCGAACAACGTCACGCGCTTCCTGGTGCTCGGCCACAAGACACCGCCTCCCACGGGGCGAGACCGCACCTCGATCGCGTTTACCTTCGCGGAGGACCAGCCGGGAGCATTGGCGGGAGTGCTGAACGAATTCGCAAAGCATGGCGTGAACTGCACAAAGATCGAGAGCCGGCCCACGCGTGAGGCGTTCGGCGAGTACGTCTTCCTGATCGACTTCGAAGGGCACAAGGACGAGCCGGAGATGGCGGCGTTGCTCGAACAGGTAGCCACGCATTGCGCGACCCTGAAGGTGTTTGGAAGCTACCCGAGGTGGCAGTAGGCAGGGAGGCCGGACGCGACGCACGGTCTGCGCCAGCATAACGCTTGCAACGGGCGGACAGGCCTGCCACGATTTGGCCCATGCACGACGAGATTTATCGCGAGATCAGTGCGGCCATCGAACGGGGCGAGCCGGTGGTGCTCGCCACGGTAGCGCGGACTCGCGGCTCCACCCCGCGCAAGACGGGTGCGAAGATGGTTGTCCGCCACGATGGCAGCTTCTTCGGCACCATCGGCGGGGGATGCGGAGAGGCGGAGGTCTGGCAGGAAGCGATGGATGTGCTCGCCGACGGCCGAGCGCGGATCGTGTCCGTCGACCTGACCGAACCGACCGACGGCGAAGATAAGATCTGCGGGGGCATCATGGATGTCTTCGTCGAGCGCCTTGGGGCTTCCGAAACTCCTTCGTAGCGCGCCAGGCGCGAGACTGGCCGCATGGCCACCGCCCAGGAGCCTGGCAGTGCACCCCTCCGCCCT
>JALOAP010000132.1 GCA_023228745.1 Dehalococcoidia bacterium
CCTCCCCGGTGTCGTCTACCGCTACCGGCTGCGTTCGAGTATGGGCCGCGGTTGGGTCGACTCGCGCATCCGCGAGCTCACAGGATATGACGCTGCCGAGCTGGTTGATGGCTCGGTTGAGTGGCTTGACCTGGTGCCGGAGGACGAGCGGTCGATCGTGCTCGGCCGGCTGGACAGCTCCAATGGCGATGCCTTCGACGTGGTTTACAGCATCCGCCATCGCAGCGGCGAGTTGCGCCTGATTCGCGATACCGGCCACGTGATCGCGGGGGCAAACGGCCAGGTTGCAGAAGTCGAGGGCATTTTATTCGACGTCACGGAGCGGATGGAGCGCGAACGCGTGCTGCGCGAAGCGTGGATGGCCGAACACGAGCGGTACGAGCTCGTTGTCCAGGCCAGCCGCCAGGTTGTCCACGAATGGATCGAGGGAAGCGAGGCCATCTACTGGGGTGGCAGCATGCGAGACGTCCTTGGCTACGCGCCTGAGGCGCACGGCGATCGCTTCCGGGACTGGCTCGACCGCGTCCACCCGGATGACCGTGAACGCCTCCTCTTCGCCGGGCGGGAAACCCGGGCGCAGCGCCTCCGCCTGCGTAACTACGAATACCGCTACTGCCACGCCGATGGCAGCTACCGTTGGATCTGGAACCACATCCTCTACGAATGGCGCGACGATGGCCGCGCGCGCCGGATTGTGGGCGTGATGCAGGACGTTACCGGGCGAAAACAACTGGAGGCCCAGGTTCACAGTGCCCAGCGAATGGAGACGATCGGTGCACTCGCCGGTGGCGTCGCCCACGACGTGAACAATTACCTCACGACGGTCCTCGGGAACATCGACCTCGCGCTTATGCGTGTCGATGAGCCCTGGGAAGAGCTGATCGACGCCCGCGCGGCAGTGCAGGGCTGTGCCGAACTCGTGCGGAGCCTTCTCACCTTCGCGCGTCAGCAAGTACCGGCTCGCACCCAGCTCAACGCGGCCGAAGTCGTGACGCACGCAGTTCGTATCCTCGCCCGGCTGGTGGGTCCCAGTATTCAGCTTCAGCAGCGCACGGAGGCGGGGCTCTGGTTCGAAGCCGATGCCGTGCAGGTGCAACAGGTGCTAATGAACCTGGTGGTGAACGCCCGCGACGCCATGGGCGGGCAGGGCTACATCGTGCTTTCCGCCGAGCGCGCGAGTGGCGGCTTCATTCGCTTCTCCGTTCAGGACTCCGGCCCCGGCGTCGCGCTGGACCTCGCAGAGCGCATCTTTGAGCCCTACTTCAGTACGCGTCCCCTTGGCGAAGGCACCGGCCTCGGGCTCTCGATCGTGCACGGCGTGGCGAAGGCCCACGGCGGCCGGGTGGAAGTTGCGAACCACCCTGGTGGCCGGGGCGCGATGTTCAGCGTCTACTTCCCCGCCGCCTGACGAGCATCGGCGCCGCTCTGTTACGCTCTGCGCGAGAAATGCTGAGGGGACAAACATGGAGCGCATCGAAGACGGCAACCTGGTGATCCTGGCGGGCGGCCCCGCGGGCGACTTCGCCAATAACATCTACATCGTCATCGACCGGACAACGAACGAGGCTGCGTTCGTGGACGCACCAGCCGAACCAGAGAAGGCGATCGCGATGGCCCGGGACGCTGGCGTCGAGCCCGGCGCTATCCTGCTCACGCACTCGCATGGCGACCACACGGCCGGCATCAGTGCCCTCAAAACGGAGTTCGGTTGCAAGCTGTATGCGGACCCCCGCGAACCCTGGCTCGTACAGGGCCAGCTCGATCATCTGGTGAGCCACGGCGACGACATTCCGGTCGGACGCCTCTCCTTCCGGGTGCTGAGCGTGCCTGGCCACACCCCGGGCAGCACGAGCTACGTCCATGGATTGCACGCCTTTGTCGGCGACACCCTCTTCCCAGGTGGTCCCGGGCGTTCGGCGTCGCCCGAGGCGCTGCAGGAAGAGATTTCGTCCATCACCACCTACCTCTACGGCCTCGCCGACGAGACGGTCATTTACCCGGGGCACGGCGCTCGCACGACCATCGGCGAAAGCAAGCAGGAGTACGCGGTCTTCGCGGCGAAGGAGCACGACCCGGGCCTCCACGGCGACGTGCTCTGGGCGAGCTCATGATTGGACCCCGCGGCGAGTACCAAATTCGGTATTCGCAGCACGCCTACGTGAGAATGCGCGCCCGCGAGATCCGGGCCAAAGAGGTACGAGAGGCACTCCGGCGAGGAGAGATTATCGAGGACTACCCCAATGACGTCCCACTCCCGAGCTGCCTGATTCTCGCCTCTGTGGAAGGACGGCCGCTGCACGTGGTTGCAGCGTTCGACGACGACCGGGCCCAAGCAGTTATTATCACTGCATATCTGCCGGACCCAGCAGAGTGGTCAGAGGATTTCAGGCGTCGCCTATGAGCAAAGAATTGAGCTGCGTCATCTGCCGCCAAGGGAAACTTGCACCAGGAATGGCCACCGTCATGGTCGCGGCCAGGGAGACAGTTGTCGTCGTGAAGCAGGTCCCGGCCGACATCTGCGATACGTGTGGTGAGTACTACCTGAGCCAGGAGATGGCTGAGCAGATCGACGACATCGTGGATGCCGCCGCCGCCCGTGGCGCCGAGGTCGAGATCATCCGCTACGCCGCGTGACGTATACTCCGCCGCATCGGAGGTAGCCATGACCACGATCCTCGACCCGACCGACGAGCGCGTACCCGTACGCCGCTCGCTCGCGCCCCGGCCCGAGAGCATCGCCGGGCCGGTCGCACTGCTGGATATCACGAAGCCCCGCGGCAACGTGCTCATCGCCCGCATCGAAGAGCAACTGCGCGAACGGCTGCCGGGCGTCGAGTTCCGCCACTACAACAAGCCGACGTTCACCAAGCCCGCCCCCGAAGACCTGCGCAGGAAGATCGCCGAGGAGTGTGCCTTCGTCATCGAAGCGCTCGCCGATTGAGGATCCTGTACGACGTGCAGTGTGCACGACACGACATGGTTCGAAATCCAGGGCATCCCCTCGGTGTTCATCGCCTCCACAGAGTTCGTCGATGCGGCTGAGGTACAGGCACAGGCGCTCGGCCTGCCGGAAGTCCGGCGGATCTTCGTCCCGCACCCGATCCAGGACGCGACCGACGACGAGATGCGCGCGAAGGCTGACGCAATCGTCGACGAGGTGATCGCCGCGCTGGTGGACTGAGCGAGATTCGCGAGCCACCCTCCACGATGCGGGCTTCCCCAGAGGGGATATCGCGCCGGCGGGCGGCCGCGCGCTACGGCTCGCCGCGCGCGGCCCGGGCTACCAGGGCCGTCGCCGCTGAGAACGCGAGCACGACTATGGAAATGGCTACCTCTGCCAACAGCTGATCCGACCAGTGCGCGTCGACCTCGAACGTGAGGCCGGGAAGCACAATGCCGATCACACAAATCAACCCGCAGATCGCAAGGATCAGCGAGAGACGGACCCGTTGATACGCCAACACGCCTGCAATCAAGAGCGATAACAAGAAAGTTGCCACGAGAAGCGCCCATGATCCGCTCATCGTCAGGCTTCGCACTCCCTGAATGTGGCGTCGAATGGTTCACCAGCAGTATTCCGGGCAAATTGTCATCCGCGAACCTGCTCCGAATGAACCATGCTCTCGTCGAGCAAAGCATCGCAAGACAGTCGCGCAACATCATATCAATCAAAGAATTTTCTTCTACCTGAGTTGTCTTGTCAGCCGATGCCTACGCTGGTCGGGACCGGAGCGTGGCCATTCCCTTGCTCGGGGTTTATCCTGAGCTCCCAGCAAACCGCCATTGCCCTCGCGTGCTAACCGGCGCCGGCGGCCCAGCGGCGGGCGAGTTCCGTGAGCAGCGGTGCGGCTTCCGTCATTGCACGCCGCTCGTCGCCTTCGAGCTCCTTCAGCGTGCGGATGCCGGGATTATCCGCGTGGGCTCGCCCTGCGAACACCACCACCTGACGCCCGACCTCGGTTGCCAGCGCCAGTAGTCGGCCGGTCGTCTTCCCCTGGAGCGACTGCGCATCGAACGACCCTTCGCCGGTGATGACGACGTCTGCAGCGGCGATCCGCTCGCGCAGTCCGGTGGCTTCCGCGACGACCTCAAAGCCGCTTTCGATGCGCCCGCCGAGGAACGCGACGATGCCCGCCGCGAGGCCGCCCGCCGCGCCACCGCCGGCTACCGCCGCGATGTCCGTGCCCAGGTCGCGCCGAACCACCTCCGCATAGCGGGCCAGGGCCCGGTCCAGCACCGTCACGTCGTCGGGGGTCGCGCCCTTCTGCGGTCCGTACACCTGCGCCGCGCCCGATGGGCCGGTCAGCGGGTTCGTCACGTCCGTGGCGACGACGATCTCGGGGACCTGCGACGCCCAACGTGGGGCCTCCCACTCGATCCGGTCGAGCCGCAGCAATTCCCCGCCGCCGGGGCCGAGCTCCTGGCCGCTGGCGTCGAAGAAGCGTGCGCCGAGCGCCCGCGCCATGCCTGCGCCGCCGTCAGTGGTCGCGCTGCCGCCCACGCCGACGAGCAGCGTGCGCGGTTCGTCCCTCGCGGCCGCCGCGAGCAATTCCCCCACGCCGAAGGTGTCTGCGCCGAGCGCATCCCGCTCCTCAGTCCGAAGGTGGAACAGTCCGTTCGCCTGCGCGGCTTCGACCACGACCATGCCGCGGCCACCGACCCACAGGTACCGGCCGACCACCTTCCGCCCGAGGGGGTCGTGCGTGAGTGCCGCGCGGATGTCGCCGCCGAGCGCGGTGTGCAGCGCGGAGACGAACCCGGGACCACCATCGGAGAGGGGGAGCAGTTCGACGTCCCAGCCGGGGCGCATCGCACCAACGCCCGCGGCGATGGCTGAGGCGGCCTCATCCGCGGAGAGGCTGCCCTTGAACTCCTGGGGCGCGATGAGAATCTTCAATGCAGCCCAGTGTGCCGCAGGGGCTGCGTCCCGGCAGCTCAGAGGCCGTTCCGCCAAATCTGCCAGAGCGTGAGCGCGACGATCCCGGCGATGTAGAGCCACGCCGCGTTTCGCAGGAAGCGCAGCGTATTGCGCGCCCGCCCGGAACGGAACACGACAGCCGCCACCACGAGCACCGCCGCCGTGAGGACGATGACCGAAAAGAGGAAGCCCTTCATCGCGGGCGCCGATCAGTCGAAAGCAGGGGTTTGACCGCGCACCTCAGGCGTCGGGAGTGACGGTGCGGCGCACGAACTTCCACCCTTCGGGCGTGCACACCAGCGTGTCTTCGTACACCCCGGTCGTCAGGATGCTCGCCGGCGTGTCTCCTCCGAGTCGCAGGAGCTGGAGATAACAGGACCCCTGCGCGCCCTCATCGCTTGCTTCGAGCACGAGATTGTTAATCCAGTGGCGTGCCTTGATGCGCTCGGCGAACCCCTTCGCGAAGGCGGAAAGCGCTTCTGTCCCCGTAAATTCGCCGCTGGCGCCGGAGGAGAACACCCCATCAGCCGTGAAGCAGGCCGCCCACTCGTCGGCGCGGCCAAAGTCGATGGCATGGTTGTAGCGCGCATAGAGCTGCTGGATTGCGAGCTGGTCCTCGACAGAGAGGGACATGGGGAGCCTCCGGGTGGGGATTGCTGAACTATACCGGGCGAACCGCTTGGCGAAAGTTGGCTTTCGGCGCTCCCCACGCATCTGGCAGAATCGACGAGCGGGTGCTGCCAAGGTGCCCGCGTGAGGTGCCACGTGCCCGACGCGACGAACGACCCCTACCGCATCCTCCAGGTATGGCCCGACGCCGGCCCCGAGGCGATCGAAGCAGCATATCGGCGGCTGCTGGACGCTGCGGACGATGACCCGCAGCGTCGTGCTGAGCTCGACGAAGCCTACGCCCTGCTGAGCGACCCGGAGCGCCGCGCCGCCTATGACCGGGAGCACGCAGCCACCGGGGACTCGCCGGGCGCGGTTCCCCCCGTGCCGCCGTTCCCCCAGGAGCCACCGCCGCCCCAGCCTCCGATCGCCGCAGCGGAAGACGCGCTGACGCCGCCCTCTGCTGCCGTGCCAGCACCCCCGGGGGACTCCGCCGGGCCGAATCGGAGCCTCCTGGCCGCGATGGTCGGGCTAATCTTTCTCGCCCTCGCCGTTTCGGCCGGGATCGTGGGCTGGGCACTCACACAAGACGATGACGGCTCCGGATACCCCACAGGTGGTTCGGACGAGGAGTTCGACCTGGAAGCGATGCAGCTCCGCAATACCGACCTCCCGACGGGGATTCGCCGTGCTGAGGGCGACGAATTCGACAACGCGGAGTGGGCACTGCTCGTCGCCCCGGACGACCCTGAATCGACGCAGAACCAGCTCAACGCGCAGGGCCGCGTGCGGAACCAGGTCAGTTACTTCACCTGGGACAATCCCGTCCAGCACCTTGGGGAAGTGCTCTCTGTGACCTCACAATCGACGCTCTACACGGATGAAGGGAACGCCCAGCAGTCGATCCGCGGCCTCTGCGGCCTGCTCCTGGACGAACGCCACCCGCTCACGGAGTTCGCTGTTCCCGGCCTGGGAGACGAGGCGACCGGCTTCCAGGTGCGCCAACCGAACGAGACCTTCGGTGCCACGCTCGAGACGGTTATCTGCTTCCGCACTGGGCGCGTGGTGCATGCGGTGTCACAGTCCGGGCTGCAGGGCACGGCGGATATCGGCCTCTCTGTGCGCCTCGCCGAGCGCATGTTGCGCAGGGTTGACCAGGCGTTCGATGGGAACCCGGCGCCGCTCGACGACGCGCTACCCACCGAAGAAGGCGGGTAGTCGCCGGGATACCGTGCTAGCCCCGGTCGAACGCAGAGCGCGCGGCGGCGAGCTGTTCGGGCGTGCCGATATCGAACCACGGCCCGTCCACAGGGACGGCACGGACCAGCCCGCCGCCTTCGACCAGTGCGGCGATGGCTTGCGGCAGCTCATACTCCCCCCGCGCCGAGGGCAGCAGCGTATCGATCTCCGGCCAGATGGCTGGCCCCAGGACCCCGAACCCGGCATTGTTCCACCTCGTCGCCGAACCGCCCGGCGCCGGTTTCTCGACGATGCGTTGGACGTACCGGGCATCGTCCAGGTAGACCGCAGCGCCTGCGGCCGGGTCTTCCACCTCGTTGACCGCTATCACGCCCGCCAGGTCCTCGTCCCAGGCCGCGCGGAGCACCCGCCGATAGTTCTCCGGCTGCACGACAATATCCGCCCAGCCGAAGAAGAAGCGCTGGCCGCCGGCGAACTCCCGCGCGAGCGCGAGCGCCCGGGCACTCCCGTCGAGCGTCTCCTGGCGGGCGTACTCGAGGCGCATCCCCGCATGCGCGCCGTTGCCCAGCTCCCGTTCGAGCACGCCCCCGAGGTAGCCCGTGACGATCAGCACGTCCTCGATGCCTGCGCGGTGGAGACCGTCGAGGATGCGCACGATCACCGGCCGCCCCCCGACCACCAGCAGGGGCTTCGGCATCGTTTCGGTGCGTTCGCCGAGGCGGAGTCCGCGGCCGGCGGCAAGGAGGACAGCGCGCTCGATCACAGGAACTCGAGCCCCGCACTCGCGCGCACCTCGAACGCCGGGCCACCGGTCGCCTTCGTCGCGGCTTCGATGATCGCGTCGACCTGTTCTGGCCGGGCGACAGCGACCGCGAAACCACCGAAGCCGGCGCCCGTCAGCCTCGCACCGAGGGCGCCCGCACGTCGCATTGCGGCACAGACCTTGTCGAGC
>JALOAP010000133.1 GCA_023228745.1 Dehalococcoidia bacterium
GGCGAACTGCAGCGCGATCATCCCGCCGAAGCTCGAGCCGACGACGGCACAGAGCGGAATCTCGAGCGCATCGAGGAGCGCGTGCACGTCGCCCGCGTAGGCCTCCATGGTGTAGGCCGCGGGGTCTTCGGGTGCGCTGGAAATGCCGTGGCCGCGCAGGTCCATCGCGACGACCCGGTACTCGTCGGCGAGCGGTTCAACCACTGGCGCCCACGACCGGAGGTCGGAGGTGAACCCATGGAGCAGCAGCACCGCAGGGGCTTCCGCATCGCCCCATTCTTCGTAGTGCAGGGAAAGGTCGTCGGCGAGCCGCAGGTCGGGCATGGCGGCAGTCTAGCCTGTGCCAGTCGCCAGTCGCCAGCAACCGGTCACGAGCGAGGCGCCTTTGCCCGGCTTGTCGCGGTGGGCACGAAAAAACGGCCGCCAGCGAAAGCCGGCGGCCGTCTCCGTCGTTGTGCGCTGGTGATTACCAGCGGCGGCCACCGCCACCGCCGCCATAGCCGCCGCCACCACGGGGGGCAGGCTTGAAGCAGTCGTTGCAGTAGACCGGGCGGTCGCCACGAGGTTCGAACGGAACGGTCGCGTCCTTGCCACAGGACGAACAGGTCACGGTGAACATCTCACGGTGCGGGCGGCCACCACCGTAGCCACCGCCACCGCCGGAATCGCGGCGCGCGCTCCGGCAGTTCGGACAGCGCCGGGGTTCGTTGGTGAAGCCCTTCGAGGCGTGGAATTCTTGCTCACCCGCTGTGAAGGTGAAGGGGCTGCCGCAATCGGCACAGGTCAGGGTTTTGTCGGTGTAAGGCACTCGACGACCTCCATGAATGAATCGGAATCGTCGTCTATCGAGTGCCGGGTGAAAAACTTCAGCGGGATCAGCGACCGAACGAGGAAACCTTCGATCCACGGTAACAGACGGAAGGCCGTTGGCAAGGGGGTCAGCCCGCTCGCGGCCCCCGTCTTCGGCTACTGGCCACCTGCGATCGAGAGTGGACTTTGCAGCGGAACCTCGCCTGGCTCGGGGACGCGCGGGATGGCGCGCTGGGCCTTTGGCAGCGGGCGCGGCGACCAGCGGTCCTCATAGTCGCTGAACTTGTCGCGCAGGTGCGGCATCACCTGTTCGGCGAACATCTTCGTGTTGTACATCACCACGTCGCGCGGCATCGAGCCCATCTGCAGCAGCAACATCAGGTGGCCGACGTGGAGCTGCGTCGTCAGTTCGTTCAGGTGGTGGACGACGTAGTCCGGCGGGCCAGCGACGACGTAGCCGTTCTTTCGCAGGTCCTCCCACGTCATCATTTCGCGGGTGCGCTGGGCGGCGTAGCCGAGCTGGCTCTTGATACCTGCCTTCACGGTGCGGTTCGTACGGTAGCCGGGCGCGTCGGCGAAGCCGGGATAGATGTGGAGGCAGCGGTTGTAGAAGTAGTCGACGTGCTGCTCGTAGATGTCCTTCGCTTCGGCTTCGGTATCGGCCACGCAGACGGTCTGGATAAAGCCCGCCTGGTACGGGTTCCGCTCCTTGCCGAGCTCATCCATCCGCTGCCAGAAGCCGTCCATGATTTGGCGGCCGCGCATGTAGCCGGAGTAGGAGAGGTAGGCGTAGAGGTAGTCCATCTTCGCGCACCACTCCCAGGTCTCGATCGAACCGCCGCCCGGGATCCAGACCGGCGGGTGCGGCTCCTGCAGCGGGCGAGGCCAGGGGTTGATGTAGCGAATCTGGGTGTACTTGCCGTTGAAGCTCGAAACGCCCTTGTCCGTCCACGCCTGCATGATGAGGTCGTGCGCTTCGTAATAGCGTTCGCGGAGCTGCGCCGGGATCATCCCGTAGGCGAAGTTCGTGTCCATCGACGTGCCGGTCGGGAAGCCCGCGACGAGCCGTCCGCCCGACATAACGTCGAGCATGGCGAACTCCTCGGCGACGCGGAGCGGCGGGTTGAAGAGCGCGATCGAGTTCCCCATGACGACGATCGCGGCGTCGTTTGTGCGGCGGGTGAGCGTGGCCGCCATGATGTTCGGGCTCGGCATCATGCCGTAGGCGTTCGAGTGGTGCTCGTTCACGCAGATGCCGTCGAAGCCCACGCGGTCGGCGAATTCGAGCTCGTCGAGGTATTCGTGGTACACCTCGTTGCCGCGGGCAGCGTCATAGAGCTCGTAGGGCGGGTCGACCCAGACGGAGCGGTACGCTTCCTTGAAGTTCTCCGGGAGGTCGGGCCAGGGCATCAGGTGGAACCAGTGGAACTTCATCGCTTTCCCCCACGGTTGCTGGCGGGCCCAACGGCCCTCCGTTCGTCCCCCTCGAACGGTGCCGGGCAGTATAGCGTGCGGTGATAGCGGGTGTAAGTGGTGTCGATAGGGCGGCTGTGCCGCGCGGTGCCCAGTGCCACCGGGCACCAGGGCGGCTCCGCCGCCGCGGTGAGCCCCCGCACATCCTGTAAGGACGGGAGGCGCTACCGTTATCTGTGGGCCACTGGGCCCCACGCACCGATGAACACACAGCAGCAGGCTCCCGGCCAGACTGAGCGCGACGCAGCCCTGGCGTTGTTTCGCTCGACCGTGCACGGGTGCCGCGCAAACCACCCACGCCTATGACATGGAGTCCGGTCCATCCACCTGTTTCGCCCTTGAACCGCCTGGCGGCAGAGCTCGCGGCGATGGCGCCGGTGACGGCTGTCACCGCGGTGCCGCTCCCGGAAGCGTTGACGCGGGAGTTGGCCGCGCTCGGGCTGAGCGAGCTGCGCCTCCGCGCCACCGCTACATGGGAGACGCAGGGCGGCGACGGGCGCATCTTCGGCTTTGGCGACGCGGTGCGGCTTTGCGGTCAGCGTGATGCGACGGTTCGAGATGGCCGAGCCGAGGTCGCAGCGCTGCGCGAGGGCGCGACGGGCTCGACCGGCCCGGGCCGCCCGCGCATTTTCGCCGGCTTCGCCTTCGATCCCCGGAACGAGCTTCGCGACGAGAGTTGGGGCCCGTTCGGCGGCTACCAGTTCCTGCTGCCGCGCCTGGTGCTCGAACGCGCGGATGGAGGATGGAGCGGCAGTGCCGTGGTGGTGCCTGGCGACCCATCCGATCCGCAGGCATTCGCGGAGATCCTGGCACACGCGATTGGTGGCGCCGGGAACACCGGCCAACCGGCGCCCCCGGCCGAACGCGGCCTCGATGCCGAATCGTGGGAGCGCGCCGTGGACAGGGCCGTGCGGGATATCCGCGCGGGTGCGTACGAAAAGGTGGTGCTCGCGCGCTCAGCCGACGTGCCCACGTCCGCGACCAAGGACGTGGTGCTCGGCGCGCTCGCCGAACGCTACCCGACGACCTTCGTCTTCAGTTTCGAAACGGAGGGGGCGACGTGGCTCGGCGCCAGCCCCGAACGGCTGGTCGCGCTGGAGGGGGGCGTCGTGCGTGTCGCGAGCCTCGCCGGTTCGCGGCCCCGGGGCGCGACACCGGAGGAGGACGACCGCCTTGGCCGCGAGCTCTTCGAAAGCGCCAAGGAGCGCGCCGAGCATGCGGTCGTCGTCGAGGCCGTGCGCGATGCCCTGGAACCGGCGTGCGATTCGCTCGAAATCCCGGACGGACCAGAGCTGATGCGCGTCGCCAACATCCAGCACCTGCACACGCCCGTGACCGGCCATGTTCGCGAGGGCGTCGACGTGCTCGACCTCGTCGAGCGGATCCACCCCACGCCGGCCGTCGGTGGCTGGCCGCGCTGCGAGTCGCTCGCAGCCATTCGCGAGCTCGAAGGGATGGACCGTGGCTGGTACGCCGCACCCATCGGCTGGCTCGACTTCGCTGGCGACGGCGAGTTCGCTGTCGCCCTGCGGTCGGCGTTGCTGCGAGGCGGGCGGGCGGTGCTCTTCGCTGGCGCAGGCATCGTCGAAGGTTCGAACCCGGCCGAGGAGCTGGCCGAGACGGAGCTGAAGTTCCGCCCCCTGCGCGGCGCGCTGGAGTGTCGCTGATGGACATCGCCGCGGCGAACACCCGCGCCGCCCGTGCGTTCGTGCGCGGCCTCATCGAGGCGGGCGTGACCGACGTCTGCATCTCCCCCGGGTCGCGCTCGACGCCGCTCACCGTGGCCTTTGCCGAGCAGCGCGCGGTGCGCCCGTGGCTCCACCTCGATGAACGCTCATCCGCATTCTTCGCGCTTGGCCTCGCACGGGCCAAGGGGCAGCCGGTGGCGCTGGTCTGCACCTCCGGGACTGCTGCCGCGAACTACCTGCCGGCTGTCGTCGAAGCAAACCTGAGTCGCGTCCCGCTGGTGGTCTGCACTACGGACCGGCCGCCGCGGCTGCGCGACAACGGCGCCCCCCAGGCGATAGACCAGGTGAAGCTCTATGGGACGCAGGTCCGCTGGGCCGCTGACCTGCCGCTTCCGACGAACGAGACGGCGGACGAGTCCCGCTTCGCCGGCTACGCCGAGCGCGCCGTCCGTGCGGCCCTCGGTGTGCTGCCCGGGCCGGTCCACATGAACCTGCCGTTCGACGAGCCGCTGCTCGGTGCGCCCGGGGAGCACCCTGCGCCTGTCGCGGTGGCGCCCGCCGTGGCCGCCCTCTCGCGCCCCGGAGTCGCGCCCGCCGCTGCCGATGTGCGCGCCGTGGCCAGGAGGCTTGGCTTGGCGAGGTGGCCGATTATCATCGCCGGACCCGAGACTGGCGGCCTGCCGGCGGAGCCAATCGCCCGCCTGTCCGCGGAACTGAACGCGCCCATCTTCGCGGACCCGCTCTCCGGGCTGCGTACCGGGCCGCACGACCGGTCGCGCGTGTGCGACTCGTACGACGCCCTGGTCCGCGACGTTGCCGCTGTGAGCCTCGTCCCGGGGGCCATCGTGCGCTTCGGTGGCCCGCCGACATCGAAGGCACTGAACCAGTACGTCGCTCGCTTCCCGACGGCCACACACATTGTGGTCGACCTGCCGGGGAGCTATCGCGACCCGCTGGCGCTCAACACCCAACGCCTGGAAGGCGACCCGGGACTGGTGGCCGATGCGCTTGCGGCAGAGCTCGCCGGTTTGGAGCCGGCCGCCGGCCTGGCCGAGGCCTGGATGACGGTTGACGCGCGCGCACGCGCGGCGATGCAAAGCGCATCCGCCGCCTTCACCGAACCGTTCGAGGGGCGCGTGTTCGTGGAACTGCAGCGTGCGCTGCCGCCGGGCGCGACCATTTTCGCCAGCAACAGCATGCCCGTCCGCGACCTTGATTCCTTCGTCGTGAGCGACCCAAAGCCGCTGACCTTCGTCAGCAACCGCGGTGCGAACGGCATCGATGGCGTGACCTCGAGCGCCCTCGGCCATGCTGCCGCAGGCGGCGGGCCCGTGGCGCTGGTCATCGGCGACATCGCCTTCTACCACGACCTGAACGGTCTCTGGGCGGCGAAGCGCCACGGCCTCGACCTGACCATCGTGCTTGTGAACAACAACGGCGGCGGCATCTTCCACTACCTCCCGCAGGCGGCACATGACGGGCTGTTCGAAGAGTGGTTTGGCACGCCACCGGACCTCGATTTCCGGCCGGTGGTCGAGATGTACGGCGGGCGCTTCACCCTCGCTGACGATTGGGCGACGTTCGCGAAGGGCCTCGATGCGGCGCGCGCGGGCGGCCTGCACGTGCTCGAACTACGCACGGATCGCGCCCGCAACGTCGCCATGCACCGCGAGGCGTGGGCAGCCGCAGCCGATGCTGCCTGGCGGGCGGAGGCAGTGGCCGCGCCATGACGCGTGTCGACCTGCCCGGCGGCTTTGCGCTGAACGTCGAGGTCGCGGGCGATGGCCCGCCGCTCGTGCTGCTCCACGGCTTCACCGGCTCGGCTCGCTCGTGGGGCCGCTTCGGCGAGCTCTTTGCGGAGCGCTTCACCACCGTCGCGGTGGACCTCGTTGGTCACGGTCAAAGCGACGCACCGGCCGACCTCGAACACTACGCCATGGAACGCTGCGTCGAGGACACGGTGACAGCGGTCGCGAAGCTCGGCTTCGAACGCGCGCCCTGGCTCGGCTACTCCATGGGCGGGCGCACGGCGCTCCAGGTTGCGAACGCCGAGCCCGGCGCGGTCTCCGCGCTGGTGCTGATCGGCGCGTCTGCGGGTCTCGATTGCGTGGAGGACCGCCTCGCGCGGCGCTCGGCCGATGGCGCGCTGGCGACGCGCATCGAGCGCGACGGTGTCGAGGCGTTCGTCGACTACTGGGAGAACATCCCGCTCTTCGCGACGCAGCAGGCGCTGCCGGGCGACGTGCGCCAGCGCGTGCGGGAAGGACGCCTGGGGAACCACACCGTGGGCCTGGCGAACAGCCTTCGCGGCATGGGCACCGGCGCACAGGAGCCGCTCCACGAACGCCTCGCGGAGATCGCCATCCCCGTGCTCGTGCTCGCAGGCGAGCTGGACGTAAAGTACGTGGAGATCGGCGAACAGCTCGCGGCGATGTTGCCACGCGCTCGCTTCGAGGCTATCCCCGGCGCCGGGCACGCAGCGCAGCTCGAACGCCCGGACGATACTGCCGCCGCCGTCCTCCGGTTTTTCGACACGACCACCACCTGACCCCAAGGAGAGATCATGCCTGTCAATTGGCAGCCTGCCGGCGACTTCCAGGACATCCTCTATCAGAAGGCTGACGGCATGGCCCGCATCAGCTTCAACCGGCCCGAGGTGCATAACGCCTTCACACCGACCACGATCGTCGAGCTGCTCAAGGCGTTCACCGATGCGCGCGAGGACCCGCGGGTGGGTGTTGTGCTGTTCACCGGCGAGGGCGGCCGCGCCTTCTGCTCTGGTGGCGACCAGCGAGTGCGCGGGCACGGGGGCTACGTCGGCGAGGGCGAGACGCCGCGCTTCCACGTCACCGACCTGCACAAGCTCATCCGCTCAATGCCGAAGCCGGTGATCGCGCTCGTGGCCGGGTACGCAATCGGTGGCGGCCACGTGCTCCATGTCGTCTGCGACCTCACGATTGCGGCAGAGAACGCCCGCTTCGGCCAGACAGGCCCGAAGGTCGGCAGCTTCGACGGCGGCTTCGGTGCTATACAGCTCGCCCGGAACGTTGGCCAGAAGAAGGCGCGCGAAATCTGGTATCTCTGCCGCCAGTACGACGCGAAAGAAGCGCTCGAGATGGGCCTCGTAAACACTGTCGTGCCGCTGGACCAGCTCGAAGCGGAGGGTATCCGCTGGGCGAAGGAGATCCTGAAGAAGAGCCCGCTCGCCATCCGCATGCTCAAGCAGTCGTTCAACGCGGAACTCGACGGGATGACCGGCCTGACCGACCTCGCACACACAACGAACATGCTTTTCTACATGTCGGACGAGGCGGGCGAGGGGAAGAACGCCTTCCTCGAAAAGCGCGAACCCGGTTTCGGCGACACCGCGAAGTTCCCCTGGCGGCCCTGACGTGGCGAAGGCCCGCCGCGTTGCCTGGCGGCCATTCCGGATCCCGTTCCGAGGGGAGTTCCGGGCGTCGCACGGGATGATGGACGTCCATGAGGGCCTCGTGGTCCAAATCGAGGATGTCGAGGGCAACATCGGACTCGGTGAAGCGTCGCCGCTGACCGCCTTCACTGGCGAGACACTCGACGATGCGGCCCGGTTCCTCGATGCGTGGTTGGATGGGCTCGCCGGGCGGCCACTCCGCGATCCCCTTCCACCCGGCACCCCGGCCAGCCTGCCACCTTCCGCGGCGGCCGCG
>JALOAP010000134.1 GCA_023228745.1 Dehalococcoidia bacterium
CAAGCCCGATGAGCCCGGAGCCCACGAGCACCTCTGAGCCTGCACCGGACGCCGGGTAGCCAGCGCTGGCGACCGTATAGAGCCGTTCGCCGGACTCATCGAGCAGCATGATGAACGCGTGGCGATAGCCGAAGAGCCCTTCGCAGGCGGAGAGTGTCTCGCTGAAAAGCTCCTCCATGTCATCGGTCGCCGAGAGGCGGCGAGACAAGTCCTCGACCTTTTCAAGCTGCACGCTGCGCCGGGGAGGGTCATCCGGGAAGTCGCAGGGGACCATTTCGCACTCAAGGACGCGACAGATGTCCACACCGCGCAGGTGGAACACGCTCGTCATGCCCTCCTGGGCGGCAACGGCGTCGAGCTTGGTGCGCATGCGCTCAAACAGCGGTCCTTCGGTTTCAGTGCGCTCGTAGATGACATCGAGGAGGAACTGGCGGCAGGTATCCGGCTCCATGAGACCGATCTGCGCGTAGGGATTCGCGCGCGTGTTCTCGTCCGTCTTCTTGAAGAACTGGCGTGAGAGCGCGATGTGGTCGTCGTCCAGCCTGTGTACGACCGAGAGGTAGGTCACATTCGGCGTCCCATCGGCAGCCACCGTGCAAATGGAGGAGGGGATGATGCCCTCGAAGCAGGTGGGGATGGCGGCCAGCGGCACGCGAAGCTGAGACGCAGTCATAGCGGATTCCCCGCTTCCGGCCCGGGCGTCTGGTTGAAGGCCCGGTCCACGCTGAAGTCGAGTCGTATCACGTCGTCCATCCAGAGGTTGCGACTGCCAGCGAGCGGGTCGCCGATGAGCGCAGTGGCGGTGAGGAAGGCATGCCGATGATGCTGCACCCAATCGCGCTCTGTGGCGTTTGGTGTCGCGGTGTCGAGGAAGTGACCCTTGATCTGGACGGAGCGGTAGGAGATGGGGCTGGCGAAGGTGACGGCGACGTTGCGGGTGGCCCGGAGGTTCGCAAGCGTGCGGTGCGCGCGGGCGGTGTCGAGAAAGACCGACATGTGAACGCGGTCGGCGGCGACCATTGGGCCCCAGCCCTGTGCGAGCTGTGGATGTCCTTGCTCGTCGGCGCTGCCCACGAGGATCGCGACTCCCGATTCGAGGAACTCTTTGAGGTCGTCGTCGATGCGGTACATGGGGCCCCGGAGTAGTGGTTTTGAGCGCCCAGCGGGCGAAAATCGCCCGGTTAGGCATCTTATCGCATCCATTTAGGGTTCGTGTAGGAAGTGGTAGCGACGATTTAGGAACGCGCTTTCGCAAAAGGGTGGACGGTGGCTGTGACACCAAACCAGGAGCTTCTCCCGTGACAACGCAGACCACTTCCGTCGACACCATGGCAGCCGCCACCAGCATCCATGACCTCGAATCCCGCCTCGTAGGCGAGCTCCTCCGCCCCGGCGACGAGACCTACGACGACGTCCGGCAGGTCCAGATCCGGACATTCGACGCCCGGCCGGCGATCATCGTCCGCGCGGCCTATCCGGGAGACGTCGTCGAAGCCGTGCGGTTCGCCCGCGCGCACCACTGGCCGCTGGCGGTGCGCAGTGGCGGCCACAGCCTCGGTGGCTTCAGCGCCGTCGACGGCACCATCACTATCGACCTTTCCCTGATGAAGAAGGTGACCGTCGACCCGCAGCGCGGCACCGCGCGCGTCCAGGCGGGCGCAAACTCCGGGGACATCGCTGGCCCGGCTGAAGCCTATGGCTTCGCGCTTTCGACCGGGGACACCTCGAGCGTGGGCGTCGGCGGGCTGACCACGGGCGGCGGAATCGGCTGGATGGCACGCAAGTAC
Organism: Dehalococcoidia bacterium; assembly: GCA_023228745.1. Taxonomy (GTDB): domain Bacteria; phylum Chloroflexota; class Dehalococcoidia; order Tepidiformales; family Tepidiformaceae; genus JALOAP01. Next base: position 1,788 of record JALOAP010000134.1, read on the forward strand.
GGCCTCGCCATCGATAACCTTCGCGCCGTGGAGATGGTGACCGCAGAAGGGCGCCTCATCCGGGCTTCGGCGACGCAGCACGCTGACCTGTTCTGGGCCGTGCGGGGCGGCGGGGGGAACTTCGGCATCATCACCGAATTCGAATTCCAGTTGGCGCCTGCGGGCTCAATCTACGGTGGCGCGATCGTGCTACCAGCGACTCGCGAAGTCATTCGCGGCTATCTCGACTACACGCCGGTGGCGCCCGAAGGCCTGACGACGATCGCCTTCATGATGGCGGCGCCGCCGGCCCCCTTCATCCCGGAGGAGCTGGTCGGCCAGCTCGTCGTCCTCGTGGGCGTGTGTTTCGTCGGCGACCCCGAAGAGGGTGAGCGGGCGCTGGCGCCGCTCCGGGCGCTCGCGGAACCACTCGCGGAAGCTGTGGGCGCGATGCCGTACCCGGCGATGTTCGCGCTGACTGAAGAGGCCTCGAAGCCCCACCGCGTCTCGCTTCGCTCAATGTTCTCGGACGAGCTTCCCGACGACGCGATCGACGCCATGATTTCCAGCGCGACCAACGCCACGTCGCCGATGAGCATGGTGCAGCTCCGTGGGCTGGGCGGCGCGCTCGCGAAGGTCCCGGCGGATGCCACGGCGTTCGCACACCGCGAGCGGAAGTACCTGGTGGCCGTCATCGGCCTGTGGGTCGACGAGACGGATGATGGGGTCGCCCATCGCCGGTGGACGCAGGAGCTCTGGGAAGAGCTGAAGCAGTATGCCGACGGTGTGTACGTCAACTTCCTCGAGCAGGAAGGCGACGCGCGGATCCGCGAAGCCTACCCGGCTGGTACCTACGACCGGCTGGTTGACGTGAAGCGCCGGTACGACCCGGAGAACGTCTTCCGGTTCAACCAGAACATCAAGCCCGCGGCTTGAGCGGCACCGGGGCACGAATGAAGCGGCCACTCTGCGAGTGGTCGCTTCGGCGTGTGCGGCGGCTGCCGTCACGGGACGCCGCAAGGTAGCATCCAAGGCGGGCCGCACCATCGCGGCGGGGGAGAACGGGACGATGTGCGGCCGGTTCACGATGACGTATCCCGACGCGCGGCTGCTCGCGCTGGCGCTCGGTATCGAGGCAGCGGACCTCGTGGACTGGACGCCACGATTCAACCTCGCGCCCACGCAAGCGCATTTCATCGTGGTGTTGCGCGGCGAGGATAGACACGTACTCCCGGCCCGGTGGGGACTGGTGAACGAGTGGGGGACCGATGCGAACGGAGCGGCACGGACCATCAATGCGCGCGCGGAGACGCTCTCAGAGCGACCTTCGTTTCGCAATGCCTTCGAACAGCGGAGGTGCATTGTCCCCGCGGACGGCTTCTACGAGTGGGAGGGTACGCGCGGCGAGCGGCGGCCGTACTGGATCCACCGGCGCGATGGCGGCCTGCTGCTGATGGCTGGACTCTACGAGTACTGGCAGCCACGGCCGGGCGTGCGGGAATGTACGTTCACGATCGTGACCAGGGAGGCGAACGCAACGGTCGGACGGCTGCACAACCGGATGCCGGTCATCTTCGATGACGCGCAGGCTGACGAGTGGATGTTTGCGCGGACGCCTCCGGCGCGGCTCCAGGAGCTGCTGCGCGCAGCACCGGAAGGGGGCTTGCAGCTTCGCGCCGTATCGCGGGCGGTGAATCGCGTAGAGAACGAGGGGGAGGAGTTGTTGGAACCGGCGGCCGAGCAAGCACGCTTGTTCTGATTACGCGGCCGCCGGCAGCTCAGATGGAGACGGAGTCGTTCTTGTCGTTCAAGCGACGCACCCGGTTTTCCACCTTTTCCAGGTCAGAAACGAGGTGGTCCCGGCGCTGGCAGAGGCGGACCAGTTCGTCTTCCGCGCAACCCGTTTCACGCTGGTTTCGGCGGGCGGCCCGAACGAGCAGGCGCTCTGTAATGACGCGTGTCGCCATATTCGAAGTCCTCCTTGTGCCCCTGGGGCACAACTCGCATTTTGCCAAACGAGGCATAACAAAGGACTCAAGCGAACGTAAGTGTGGGGCAGATCCTTTCACTTACACCCGTGTCAGGGACCGGGAGGGCGGAGCGGGCGCTTGAAATAGAAGCGACGTCCCGCGACGCCCACCAACTCCCAACCTTCTTCGCCCAGCAGGCCGAAGACCGCCCAGGGTGAGTGCGTCATGAGCACGAGTGGCCGCTGCTTCACGAGCGCACTTTCGCCGGTGCTGCTGAACCGGAGGCGCGCGAGGCGTCGCTTCCCCTTTCGCTTGCGCGGGCGTTCGAGGCACGCGTACTCCCACTGCACTGGATGGGGCTCGGCAGCTTCGCCGTCGTCGTTGCCGTCATTCGATGCGTGAGGTTGAGAAAAGCGGCTGAAGTCCTTGGTCGAATCGCGTACGAGCGCGTCGAGCCCTTGCCCGAGTCCTCGCCGGGGACGCGGCATTGATTCTCCTCCGGGAATGTGCCCTCGGACAGCAACTATCCAAGCCGAGGTTGCAGGACGCAACCGCAGCCCAACGGCCCGCTGAGCGATCTCCCTCACAGAAGGGGCGTACATGACGCCGGACCATGCACGCAACCGCTGTTCCACGACGATGCGTCATCCACGGCGAACAGCGTCAACCTGGAGCAGAGAGAGGAAACCATCATGACGACAAGCAGCGCCGCACTTCCTGCCATCGAACTGGACCCGGTTGCGAAGGCCCGCGAACTGACGGAGTACGTCCGCTCACTCGCCCCGGAAATCGAGGCGAGCCGGCGGATACCGGCGGAGCTCGTTGATGCGCTCGCCCGTGCGGGTCTCTTCCACCTCCTGGTACCGAAGTCCCTCGGCGGGGGTGAAGTACACCCGGTCACGGCGGCCCAGGTGGTTGAGGAGCTTGCCTTTGCCGATGGATCGACCGGTTGGTGCGTGATGCTGGCCCACCAGACATCGGGGTTTGCCGGGCTCATCCCCGAGGAGCATGCGAGAGAGATCTGGGGGAATGGTGGGATTGTCGCGGGCACGGCCCGGCCCATCGGGCGGGCCGTGGTGACGGATGTGCCCGCGCGAGGCTACATGGTCTCCGGGCGCTGGCCCTTCGCGAGCGGCAGCAGCCACGCGACCTGGTTCGGCGGCGAGTGTGTGGTGTACGACGGCGATGCGCCACGCAAGGACGCCACAGGAAATGATGTGACACGGATGTGCCTCGTCCCACGCGAGGCCGTGACCATCCACGACACGTGGCACACGATGGGCCTCCGCGGCACCGCCAGCCACGATTTCAGCATGGAGCCGACCTTCGTCCCCGAGGGGAAGGCGTTCCCAATGATCGGTGGCGTCCCTGCCCACCCGTGGCGGCTCTACCGGGCGATGCCGCTGCTATTCATCAACCATGGGAGCCACTCCCTCGGAATCGGCCGAGCTGCCGTCGCCGAAGCGAAGGAACTGATGCGGACCAAGATCGGCTGGGGCACGGACAAGCCCCTTCGCGAACAGGCCCGGATGCAACTCGTGTTGGCGGAGGCAGTCGCGCTCGTTGAATCGGCACGCTGCTTCCTCTACGACTCTGCCAACACGCTCTGGGACGCGCCGGAGGAGGAGATCGAGGTGCGGACGCTCGACCGCTCGCACGTGCGGCTGGCAAACAACCATGCCGCAACGGCGAGTCTCCGGGCGGTCGACCAGTTGCACAGCGCGCTCGGCACAACGTCGATCTTCACGAAATCGCCCCTCGACCGGCAGTTCCGTGACATCCACACGGCCGCCGCACACGTGATGGTCGGACCGGTGAGCAACGAGGCAGCCGGGAGAGTGGAGCTTGGCCTGGAGCCAGGATTCCCGTTCTTCTAGCGGGTCAGCGGCGCCGGCGCCATGCTCCATCCACGTAATCGAACCGGTCATGGAGGTCGGGAAGAAAGTATTGGATCCGTGCGTCGGCGAGGCGTGCGCCAAGCGCTGCAGCGGCCATCGGTTCGCCATGGACCAGGAACACCGTTTCGGGTGGAGGCGGCTCCGCGGCCCATGCGAGGAGCCCATCCTGGTCGGCGTGGGCGGAAAGCCCGGCGAGCGAGATAACCCGGGCCTCCACGGGCACGGTTGTCCCGTGGATCCGGAGAACGCGGGCGCCATCGAGCAAGGCGCGGCCACGCGTGCCTTCCGCCTGGTACCCCGTGAGCACGATGGCGTGGCGTGCCGATGGCGCCACCCACCGGAGATGGTGCAGGACGCGACCGCCTGCGAGCATGCCGCTGGATGCGATGATGATCGCGGGGCCGCGGAGACCCGCCAGGGCACGGGATTCGGCGCGAGTACGGTGTAGCACAGCGTCGGGCACCCGCGCCAACTCCTTCCGGCGGGGATCGAGCTCGAGCGTGCCCTCATAGTCCTCGTAGATGTCCGTGACGCCCACGGCCATGGGACTATCGATGTGGATCGGCACCGGGGGGAGTTCGCCCTCGACCATGAGTTCCTGGAGGACAAGCGCCAGGAGTTGTGCGCGGGCCACAGCGAAGGCGGGCATCAGCACTACGCCGCCTTGCCGCAGGGTTGGTTCTACCGCCTCGCGGACGGTGGCCTTCATCTCACGCGGCGGGTGGAGTTCGTCGCCATATGTCGATTCCAGGACCAGGGTGCGGCATTCGGGGCGCGGGTCAGGGTCAATGTGGAGGGGTACGTCGTGGCGTCCGAGGTCTCCGCTGAACACGAGCCGGTGTCCCGGGTCCGTTTCGTGCCACAGCTCAACCACGGCGGCGCCGAGGATGTGGCCAGCATGGTGGAAGCGAAAGCGGAAGCCGGCGACGTTCCCTACACGCTGGTGGGCGACGCCACGAAGCTTGCGAATCGCGAGTTCGGCATCAGCGACGGTGAACAGTGGATGTGCCGGGCGGTGCCGGCTATAGCCCTTGCGGTTGGCGTACTCCGCATCCTCCTCTTCCAGCGTGGCAGCGTCGCGCAGGACGATGGGGATGAGGCGCGCAGTTGGCGGAGTGCAGTAAACCTTGCCATTGAACCCGCCCCGGACGAGGCGCGGAAGATAGCCGCAGTGGTCCAGGTGGGCGTGCGTGATGATGGCACCGGCGACTCGCCGCGGGTCAAACCCGGGCGGCTGCCAGTTCAACTGGCGCTCGTAGCGTCCGCCCTGGAAGAGCCCGCAATCAACGAGAACCTGGTCGTTGCCGGCCCGGACCACGAAGCGGGAGCCAGTGACAAGCCCCGCAGCACCATAAAAGCTGAGCGACAGCGGGGATCTTACTGATGACGCAGGGGGAGCCATTCAGAAGCTCCCTCGTGCGCCCATCAGGAGGCCGGCCGCCACTCGGAGAGCTTCTTGTCGACGGATACTGGCTCGGATGATTGCGGAGCGGACTCTTTCCTGCGCTTGCGACGAACCACGCGGCGGGAGCGCAGGTCCACTACCCAGTCCTGTCCCCGTTCGTGGTCGCGATCGATGTCCGTGAGCTGACCTGCGGCGAACATCGTTGCCCCCTTTTCCGACGGTTTGAGACGCGCTCGTGTTACACGAAGCCGCGCTACTACGCTCGCATGAGCGGGCAGCCGGAAGGAGGGCTGAACGGCCGGGGAAACCGTGGCCAACAGGCCACCAACGGGCCGCGGGCCTCAGAAGAAGCTGCACGGAGGCTTGCCACAGGCGAATTCGCCTATCGAGCCAGCACAGGAGCACCCGGTGCGGAGGACGATGCAGATCACGGCGCACTACAGGGTACCAGCGAGAAATGCCAGCAGCGTTTCGTTCGTGACACCAGGCGCCTCCTCCGGGAAGAAGTGGCCAGCATCGACGTGGCGCACCCGGAGGTCTGGCAGGTAACGGCTGAACTGGTCGACGAAGGGGTTACCACGC
>JALOAP010000135.1 GCA_023228745.1 Dehalococcoidia bacterium
TCTTTTCCGATGGCCGTCCGGTCGCGCGTGCCGATAATCAGCAAGGTGGGCATTTGAATGTCTTTGAACTCGTACACTACCGGCTGCGTGAAAATCATGTCGCTCGTGAGGGCGGCGTTCCAGGCGATGAGGGGGTAATCGTCATGCAGCGTCCATCCGGCCAAGAGGTTCAGCCACCGGTCGTACTCGGGTTTCCAGTTGTTGTCGTAATAGAATTCCATCTGGTGTTTTTTATAGCCCTCGTGGGTGTTTTTCAATTCACTCTCGTAGGCCTGGTGTATCGTTTGGTACGAAGCCAGCACCTTGTAATCTTCCAGTCCAATCGGGTTCTCGAGCACCAGTTTTTCCACCGTTTCGGGATACATCAAGGCGAAACGGGTCGCGAGCATTCCTCCCATGGAGTGTCCAAGTACCGAGACCTTTTCAATTCCCAGCCTGTCAAGCAGGTTTTTCGTGTTGGCGGCTAACTGGTGGAAACTGTATTGGTAACTCGCCGGTTTGGTGGATTTCCCGAATCCCACTTGATCCGGGACAATCACCCGGTATCCCTCTCGTGTAAGCGCGTCAATTGTGGTTTCCCAGTAGGCGCCGTTGAAATTTTTGCCGTGCAGCAACAGCACGTTTTTCCCGTTGTGGTTTTCCGGCCGTACATCCATGTAAGCCATTCTCATGGGTTGTGTTTGCGAGATAAATTCGTGAAATTGTACTTTATACGGGTATGAAACCGTGGTGAGGTCTTTGTCCAAAGAGGTAAGGCCTTGTTGAGCCAAAACAGCGAGTGATGCTGAAAAAAATACTACAGATACGATTAATTGAGAAATTCTTTTACACATTGTTTTACTTTTAATGGATACTTTCGGTTTATCTTTTGATAGATTCTGAAAATTAATCGCCTGCCGGGGCAGCGAAGATGTCACCCTGCTTCAGCCTCGGGTCATCGCTATCTATCTTTACTTTGTTAATGGTTTGGACGGGGGCGTTCTCATCGTGAATTTCGATGATCCGGGTTGCCACGGCAAACTCGTCGGGAACAATCTTATCCCCTTTTTCGTTTGCCCACGCTTCGGTAAACTCGGCGCCGATGTATATTATCATGGCGGAGTAATAGATCCAGGTAATCAAAATGATCATGAAAGCGGCCACCCCGTAGGCCGAGCCGATATTGGCCATCCCGATATAGAGCGAGATGCCCCATTGGCCGATCAGGAAAAGAACCGACGTCACGAGCGCGCCCACGATCACGTCCTTCATTTTTATCTTGGCGTCGGGCAGCACCTTGAATATAAGCGTGAAAATAAAAACCGTTACCCCGAGGTTAATCGCCATGCCGGTGACTTTGACTAGCGATTCGGCCACGTCGGGATAGTTCGCGGTAAACCGCACACCCAGGTTTTCAACGACATTGGTAATGGTAAACGTGATGAGTAGGATAAACGCAAACACCAGAACGATTGAAAAAGAGAGTAGCCGGTTCCGGATGTACTTGAGCCATCCTTTCTTGGGGATGGCTTTTATCCCCCAGATGGTGTTTAGCGAGCCCTGTATTTCGGCAAAGATGGTTGTCGCGCCAAACAAGGTGATGCCTAAAGCAATGATGGCCGACAACCCCGTGCCCTCGTTCCTTCCGGCGTTCGCGAGGATATCGCGTAGCTGGTCTACTACCTCCGGTCCCAGGATGGATTGCAGGTAAACGTAGAGTTGCCCCGCCAAGTCGATGTGGAAGAATCCTCCCACCATAATTAAAAAGGATAGGAAAGGGATGATTGAAAACAGCGTGGCGTATGCCAGGGAGGCACTCAGCCGGGTAACTTTATCGTCGCCGATGCCTTGGATCGTGTCCTTGAGTATCTTCACGTACTCGTTGGAGTTAAGCTTCGCTTTTAGTGCCGTTAATTGCTTCATGTTCGTATGCTTTAACTATAATTGAACAACGGGATTCATGAATTTGTTCGTCATGTGGAGGTCACGTCCGTGCCGCATAAACAGCCCGCCATCTTTCTCGAATCAGTCACTTTGATCAAGAGTAACAATCATACCTTGCAATGAATAATTAGCAATTAACAGGTAACAAATCCACCATATTGGCCATTGCTAATTGAATAAAGTGTTCTTTGACATATTGGTTTACACGTTTTTAAGTTGAACTTAAGGAAGTACTTTTCGTAATAAACACTTATTTTTTTCGCAATTAAATCGTAATATCTTTTCTATAGATTTGTCGACAAATGATATAAGTAATCGCTGATATTCCATTTGTTAGACATGCAAGTACAAACAATTCAACCAAGTAGGCCGAGAGCGACTGCAGAGAAACGGAAAATAAACGTGGCATTTTTCTCGGATATTTTGATGCGGGATTTCGACGGGGCTAATAAGACCATGTTTCAGTTGATCGACCGGATTCCGGAATCGGAGTATCACTACATGTTCTTTTGCGGGATGTCTTCCAGTAACAACGCGAAGCACGTTGTTAAGGAGGTGCCGACCTTAACAATTCCCTCTAACAACACGTACAAGGTGGCGCTCCCCAACCTGTACAAGTGCGATGTGACGTATGTCCCCACGAAGCAGATTGCCAAAGAATTGGAACAGAGCGGGGTTTCCTCGCGTAATTTTAAACTCTGGCAAAGGGGCATCAATACCTCCCTGTTTTCGCCCCAAAAGAGAGACCGGTTGTTCATGCAAGAGTTGACCGGCAACGATTATCCCACCCTTTTGTTCGTTTCACGGTTGGTCTGGGAGAAAAATCTGGAGACGCTGTTTGAAATATACGACCGTGTGCAGGAGTTGGGCTTGAAGGTTAATTTCTTGGTCGCCGGGGATGGAGTGGCCGAGAAGGTCGCTCGTTCAAGAATGAAGAACGCCTTTTTCTTGGGCTACTTGGAGCACGAGGCGCTCGCTGCCGTATATGCCTCTTCCGATATTTTCGTTTTTCCTTCCATTTCCGAAGCCTACGGGAACGTGGTGATTGAAGCCATGGCGAGCGGGTGTGTTCCCGTGATAGCCCAGGGTGGGGGATCACAGGCGTTGGTGGAGGACGGGGTCACCGGTTTTTTGTGCGAACCGAATGAAGCGGATGAATATATAGAGAACATCAAGAAATTATTGAACACCCCCTTCTTGAGAAAGAAAATGCAGGCTGAAGGCCTGAAATTCACGGCTACTCTGAGTTGGGAGAACTTGTCAAAAGAATATTTCAACGATATTGAGATTTTGGCCAACTATTCGCGCAATTTACAAAGGAAAGAGAGTGTTTAACCGAGTACCGCCTTATTGTTACATATTTATTAAGAGTTTGACACTCAATAGATTTTTTTTGGAATCTGTTTTGGGAAATAAGTATCTTTGCGACGGTACTCATATAGCATAGTGCAGGTACGTAAACGGCAGGTTATGAGTGAAAAAGAAAAATCACTACAAGCGGTATTAGACAAGATCATCGATGGAAAGAAAGTGTTCGGAGCTTCATTTGCCGTAAAGAAAGACAACTTTACTTGGTCGGGTAGTTCGGGAAACTTGCCCGAGGATCGACCCTACTTTATCGCGAGTACAACAAAATTATTCACGACCACCCTTATTTTGCACCTGAGAGCCGAGAACAAGCTAACCCTTGAAGATAGAATCAGTAAATACTTGAAGAAGCCCATTTTAACCGGTTTGCATGTCTACAAGGGAGAAGACTGTTCGGAAGACTTGACCATCAGGCACCTGTTATCCCATACATCGGGGATTCCCGATTATTTTCAAGGGAAAGGGGCGAACGGGAAAAGCTTGGAGGATGAAATAAAAAGCGGCACCGATTTACATTGGACCTTTGAGCAGGCCATTGAAAGAACCAAAACAATGAAATCGCTGTTCATTCCCGGCGCAAAGGACAAGGCTCATTATTCGGACGCTAACTTTCAGTTATTGGGGAATATCATCGAGACGATCACGAATCGGCCTTACTCCCAAAACTGCAACGATTTAATTATCCGCCCGCTTGGATTATCAAGTACTTATCTGTACCAAGACGCGACCGACAAGATCCCTCAAACGCTTTATTATAAGGCAGGCGAACTGAATATTCCCAAAGCGATGGCATCGTTCGGGCCGGACGGAGGGATGGTGTCTACGTCAGCCGACATGCTCTTCTTTATGGAAGCATTCATCACGGGTAAGATGTTTCCGCTTGAGTACGTGAAGGAATTACAGCAGTGGAACAAGATCTTTCCCCCGATGCGTTCCGGGATCGGGATACACCTGTTTAAACTTCCTGTGATTTTTGATCCGACCGGCGCAATTCCTTACTTCATCGGGCATTCGGGGCTTTCGGGGGCATTGGCTTATCATAGCCCGGAAGAAAATATATATGTCGCCGGGACGGTGAACCAGGTGGCGCATCCGGATATCTCCTTTAAAACAATGATTAAATTAACCCGAGTGGCAATGAAGTAATAAGCATTGATAATGAGAGCGATTGTACATACAAGATACGGGCCGCCGGAAGTGGCTAAGGTGATGGAGGTGCCCAAACCGGCACCGGAAAGCAACGAGGTGCTGGTGAAGGTGCATGCTTCCACGGTAAACCGGACGGACTCGGGTTTCCGGAGCGCCGAGTATTTTGTTTCCCGTATGTGGAGCGGCCTATTCCGGCCCAAGCACCAAACCTTGGGATGTGAGTTCGCGGGCGTTGTAGAAGCGACCGGGGAAGGAGTAGCGGGTTTTAAAGTTGGGGACAGGGTCTTCGGGTTCAACGATGCAACTTTTGGAGGGCATGCGGAATATTTAACCATCCCTGAAAGCTGGGCCATTGCCGCGATGCCCAGTAACACTACGTTTGCCCAAGCGGCTGCTATTTCCGAGGGCGCCCATTACGCGTTGAATAATATACGAGCTTCAAAAATCAAAAAGGGACAGCACGCGATGGTGTATGGAGCCACGGGGGCGATAGGTTCGGCCGCGGTTCAACTGCTGAAATATTTTGGGGCAATTGTGACAGCCGTTTGCAATACAAAAAATGTCGCATTGCTGAAAAACCTGGGTGCTGACAAGATCATTGATTACCAGACAGAGGATTTCACGAAAACAGAAGAAAAATTTCATTTTATTTTTGATGCGGTGGGTAAAAGCTCCTTTAAAGAGTGCAAACCATTGCTGATCGAGAACGGCATCTATGTTTCCACAGAATTGGGGAAGAATGGTGAGAACATTTTTTTAGCCCTCACCACCCTGCTGTTTGGTAAAAAGAGAGTGATTTTTCCGATTCCAAAAACGAGAAAAGAAGACGTGCTTTTTCTGAAACAACGGGTGGAGGAAGGGTCGTTCATGCCCGTTATCGACAGGGGATATACATTGGATCAAATCTTGGAAGCGTATAGGTACGTTGAAACAGGACAAAAAACAGGCAATGTGATCCTGACAATAGGAGACGAGCAGTAAGCCCCCGGCAATGATTCCTAAAGCAAATTCATAAGTTTTTTCAGCCACTTAAAAAACTTACGTTTTGCTTACTTTGATATCTCCCCGAATTAACTGTTGCGTTCATACGGTTTTCCGGTTTACATCCCGGTTTACCACAACATCGAAAAACCAACAAAAACAGAGGGAAACGGCGGTAATTTATATAAGGCTATATAAAAGAAAGAACGTCTGAATATTTGTATTCAAACGTTTTAACTTCGTGGTGCCACCAGAAAGTGAACGCTTCACGTATCACTACTGACAATCGCCGACTTATCTTTTCTTTCATAGGAAAATCCACACGATTTAGCACACGATTATTTCTCATCGTTTTGCCCGTGATTTAACACGATTGTTAGTGCAAAGTTAAGAATGAATATTAAATCCATGTTCCCCAACCGTCAGTTCCGAAATGACCATTTCGGAACTGAATTAGTCTATAAGACAAAAATGGCTTTTTCAAAATTAGTAGTGCATTTCAGAAACAAAGTAAGATATTTTGTCGAATCAGACTTATTGCCTATTTTCGTGAACTGAACATTGAAAATAATCCAATGAATAGTTCTCAAAATAACGATTTGATTTTGTCGGTTTTTAGCGACACACGGACTGTGTTCTCGCTGAACGATATTGCTATGCTTATCGGAGAGAGCGATTTTAAGAGGTTGAATGAACGGTTGAATTACTACGTTCGCAAGGGAAAGTTGCTCCGTCCACGAAAAGGCATCTATGTTAAACACAACTACAACCCCGAAGAATTAGCCTGTACACTTTACACTCCGTCTTATATTTCGCTGGAATACGTGTTGCAAAAAGCCGGTGTTGTTTTTCAGTATGATGAACGGATAACTACGGTCAGTTACTTGAGCCGAAGTGTTGATATAGAAGGTCGCACCTACGCCTATCGAAAAATGAAGGGCGAAATCCTTATCGTGACGCAAGGCATCAATCAAACCGGCAGTGTGAATATTGCCACGCCCGAACGTGCCTTTTTGGACATCCTGTATTTGGAGGCAACATATTATTTCGACAACCTGAATCCTCTTGATAAGAAATTAATAACTAAACTTTTGCCAGTATATAACTCCAAAACGCTTACGGCAAGGGTTAAAAAACTGCTTGCAAATGGTTAACGTTAACAAACATAAATTCTTCCTAACGCAGATACTCAAAGATATCTATTCCGACATTGAGTTGGCAAATTGCCTCGGCTTCAAAGGCGGCACAGCATTGATGTTTTTTTATGACTTGCCCCGTTTCTCGGTCGATTTGGACTTCAATCTGCTCGACTTGGCAAAAGAAAAAACAGTTTATGAAAAGGTGCGAAAAATCCTGTTGAAGTACGGTAATATATTTGACGAAGCAATGAAGTTCTACGGCCCGATTATCGTGCTGGATTACGGTGTTGGCGAACGGAAATTAAAAATAGAAATATCCAACCGGCAGTGGGACAACCATTACGAAAGAAAAAATTTATTAGGTATCAATATGCAGGTAATGGTTGCTCCGGATATGTTCGCTCATAAACTCTGTGCTTTGCTTGACAGGGAAGAATTAACGAATCGAGATATCTTTGATAGTTGGTTCTTCATGCAGAAACAAACGCCGATAAACAAAGAGATTGTTGAAACCCGTATGGAAATGCCACTGGCTGATTACATACAGAAATGTATCGACCACCTTGAAAGCATGAGTGACCGAGGTATTCTAAATGGTTTGGGTGAGTTAATGGACGAGGATATGAAGAAATTCGTTCGTGCAAAACTACGGACAGAAACCATATCCCTGCTTCGGTTCTATAAAGAGTTTCCGATTCTCGCATAGGGTGCTTGGATGATACTCAAAAGGGGCAATGGAATATTACTTCAATGGTCGTTTTGAAATTAAAACGGCAGAAGAAGAATTCTAAACCGGAATTACTAGCGGCAAAATTAGAACATCTAAAACACTACTGTCTAAATATCAGATTGAGATGTAGTGTTTGTCATTAGAAGATATGTAGTATATATTTCAAATGAAAGGAATGAGACCATCAAAGAATGCTTTTTTAGGTTATACTTATCAACAGTGTATAACATATTTGCTTTTGGTAAAAATGGATGCCGAGCGTCAAATTGACAAACTTGAAATTGAAGCTACTGTTAGTAACTGATGTTTCGCAGT
>JALOAP010000136.1 GCA_023228745.1 Dehalococcoidia bacterium
GGGTGAAACCGTGCCGGTGGAATACTACCGTGGCAACGACCGGGAGTCCGTGGACGTGACCCTGGGCGAACCACCGTCAACACCGTAGCAGTGCCCGCCTTCTGATTTCGAAGCTACAGGCTGGCAGCCTGGGCGCTGCCAGCCAAAGGACGCTGGCCCGGCGGCTTCGTATACTCCCCTGCGTGACACAGGAATCGACGAGCATCGACCACGGCGAAGACGGCTACCTCAACATCCACGGGCTCCGGCACCACTACATCCGCTGGGGCGACCCCCTGGGCGACCCGGTGGTACTGCTCCACGGCCTCATGAACAACGGCCGTTACTGGGAGCATGTGGCCACGCGCTTCGTCCCGGAGTACACCGTCTACGCACCCGACCTGCGCGGCCATGGCGAAAGCGAGCACGCCCCCGGCGGATACCTCGTGTGGGCCTTCGCGATGGACCTCCGCGGCTTCGTGGAAGAGCTCGACCTGGAGGCGTTCGACCTCGTCGCACACAGCATCGGCAGCCGGGTGGCGATGTCCTACGCGCGCGACCATAGCCACCGGCTGAAGCACCTCGTGCTGGCCGACATGGGCCCGCAGATGGCAGAAGCAGGCGCGCGCGGCATCCGCAAGAGCACGGGCCAGGCACGCAAGGCGCCCGGCTTCGCCACCGAAGCGGAAGCACTGGAACACTTCGCCGCCATGTATCCGGGCCAGTCGAAGGAGTTCCTCCAACGCCAGCTCGCCGCTTCGCTCACACTGGACGAAGAGAGCGGCAACCTCGTCTTCCGCTTTGACCCCAAGATCAACGAAGCGACCGGCCGCGCGGCACTCGTCGAAATCCCATACCTCTGGGAGAGCCTGGAGCACATCACCTGCCCGACACTGGTCATCCGCGCGGAGAAGAGCCGGGTGCTTTCGGACGAGATCGCGCGGCAGATGGTCGAACGTCTTCCGAACGCGCAATACGAGGTCATCGCGGACGCGGGGCACCAGGTGCCACTGCACCAGCCGGAGGCCTTCACACGGGTCATCAAGCAGTTTCTCGCCAGCTAAAGCCAAATCCTGTAAAGGGACAGAAAAACGTAAAGGCAAGTTCCACCGACGCTATTCTCCCGCCTCAAGTGCTCCTCTACAGTGATCCTAGAGGGATAGCAGAATCATCGCAGCGAGTGACTCCGCGGATGATCCAAGGGGGAACAACATGCGGCAGCACAAGGAGGGATGCCAGGACGGCTCCCACCAGTATGTGGCCGTCGCCACGAGCGGTGGTGCCTACCTGGTGTGCAAAGCGTGCGAGCAGCGCGTGCCTGCCCCGGCGCCGGGCGCCCAGAACACCGCCCGCTAACCCGGCGGCGCCTTCCCAAACGACGGCTCGTTAGCGAGATTCGAGGGCAGCAAGCACGCGGGCGAGGTCGCCCGCGAGCATCGCCGGTACGTCCAGGCGCAGCCCCGGGAAGACACGGCTCTCGATGAGGCCGTCTTCGCTGTGCGGGAGTGGCTGGTACTCACCGTCCACGAGTTCCCACCAGTCGATCTCCTCGTCGTACACACGCCACACGAGGTACTCGCGGACACCGTTGCGGCGGTAGGCGTTCTTCTTCGCGTGCAGGTCGTACGAGGCCGAGCTCGCTGCCACTTCGACGATCAGCTTCGGCGGTCCTTCGATATACCCGTCCTCGTTGATGCGCACGTTGCCATCGACCTGCCAGAGGCAGAGGTCGGGCTGCGGCTCATTATCGAGGTCGAGGATGACGGTTGCTTCGGTCGCGCGTCTCACCCGTCCCGGTGTTTTGCCTTGTAGACCGCCAGCCAGCCGGCCATGTCATGTTCCGGTTCGCCATGATGCTCTGCGCGCGCGGGTGATGCCACGTAGACCACTCCTTCGATCAGTTCCGCCTTCTTGATCTCCGGGTGCTCTGCGTAGCGCCGATGGAACTCGTGGCGAGTCATGCGGTCACCGCTCTCGAGCGGTAACACTTCTGGTAGCGGATGTACACGGGCCCGAATCATCGTCGTCTCCCTCCGCGGATTGTAGCGCGTCGTAACGCCCAACTGCCCGGCCTCCGCAGGGAGACCGGGCAGCGTTCAGGAAGCGAGGAGCCGTTACTGGCTACTTGCCGCCCGCGGGCTGGGGCCCAAAGACGAGCTCGGGGAGCGCAGCCTGGGGTGCGGGTGCAACGACCGGCCCTTCGACGCTGATCCGCGGCAGCCAGTGGAGCCACGATGGCAGGTACCAGTTGGCCGCGCCAAGCAGCTCCATGCTCGCCGGCACCAGCACCGACCGCACGATCGTCGCGTCGAGGAACACGGCCACGGCCAGCCCGAAGCCCATCTGCTGCAGCGGCACCATGTCGCCCATCGCGAATCCGCCGAAGACGACCATCATGATGGCGGCGGCGCCAGTGATGATGTGGGCGGTCGAGCGCAGCCCTTGGGCCACCGCGCCGGTGTTATCGCCCGTGTGCAGGAAGCGCTCCTGGATGCGGCTCAAGAGGAACACGTGGTAGTCCATCGAGAGGCCGAACAGGATGGCGAACAGGAACACAGGCAGGAAGGCGGCGATGCTGTCGCTCTGCTGGAAGCCGAGCTGCTCCGCCAGCACCCCTTCCTGGAAGACCGCGACCACGAGGCCATAGGCGGCGCCCACGCTGAGCAGGTTCATCAGAATCGCCTTGACGGGGATCACGATCGAACGGAACACGACCATCAGGAGCACGAAGCTCAGGCTGAGCACGAAGGCAATGACGATCGGCAGATACGTCACCATTGTGTCCACGTAGTCCACTGTCTCGGCAGTGTGGCCACCGACGTACACGGTCGCACTGGTGCCTTCGAACGCGGCGGGGATGTAGTCGCTGCGAAGGTCCTGGATCGTCTCCCGTGCGGGGATGCTGTCCGGGTCACCATTCACAAAGATGTTGACCAGGCCGACGGTGCCGGCGTCGTTCGCCTGCATTGCGCTGATCTCCGCGAAGCGGCCGTCGTTCGCAAGCATGGCACGCAGCTCGCTGAGCGATGCCTGCACTTCCGCAGAGTTCACGTCGCCATCGATGACGAGTTCTGCCGGGGCGATGCGGCCAGCCGAGAAGTCCTCGTTCAGCACGTGGTAGGCGTGCACCGACTCGAGGTTCTCCGGGAAGTCCGAGAGGCCCGGGCTGCCCAGGTTGATGGCGAGTACCGGCGCCGCCATCGCCAGCAGGAGCGTCGTCGCGCCCGCGGCACTCAGCACCGGGTGGCGGATAACGGTTGAGGTGGTCTTGCCGAAGAAGCCCTTTGCCGGGTCGTCGTCGTTTGTCCGCGGCTTCCCCCGCCCGGGGAGGTGCAGCCAGTTGATCTTCCCGTCGAGCAGGCTCAACAGCGCCGGGAGCAGCGTCAGCGCGATAGCTACCGCTGCTGCGACCACCGTGATCGCGCCGATCGCCATCCCCTTGAACTCGGTCGCCGGCACAACGATCAGGCCCGCGAGTGCGATGATGACCGTGATGCCCGAGAAGAGTACCGCCCGGCTCGCCGTATTACCGGCCGTCACGATCGCATCGACCTTCCGGGCGCCCTTGGCCCGCTCCTCGCGGAAGCGCTCGATGATGAAGAGCGAGTAATCGATGCCGACGGCCAGGCCAATCATCGTGATCATGTTGATGACGATCGAACTGACTCCGAAGACCTGGCTCAGGAGTGCTGTCGCGCCAACGGAGACAGCGATGCCAAGCACGCCGAGGATGACCGGGATCCCGGCGGCCACCGCGGCCCCGAAGACGAGCACCAGCATGACCAGCGCCGCGGGCAACCCGAGCTGCTCCGCCGACTGCAGGTCCTTCTCGAACGCCTCGTTCAGTTCCCGGTTGAGCGACCCGTCGCCCACGGTCAGCACTTCGAAGCCATCGCGCCCATTCGCTTCGAGCGTTGTGAGCAGCGGCTCGACCGTCTCGTCGGCGTCGTCCACATCACCGGTGAGGTTGGCGACGATGAGCGTCCGGTCGCGATCGGGGGAGACCAGGCTCTCGTCGCCTGCCTCGTAGTAGTTCGTGGCGCCGGCGATCCCGGGTGTGTTCCGGATTGCTTCGGTGAGCCCGGCGACGAAGTCGCGGTACTGCGCATCGTCGACGCTGAGTGCGTTGGCGCTGACGATAATCGTTTCGCTCGCTGGCTCCTCGCCGCGCAGCCGCTCCTCGAGCAACTGGTCAGCGCGAAGCGAATCCGTCCCGGTGATCTCGTTCTCCTCCGTAAAGTCCATCTTCGTGGTGGCGAACACGGCCCCGGCCACGATGAGCACCCAGAGGCCCACCATGAGCCACGGGTGCCGGGCGCTGGAGCGGGCGAGACCCTGTGTCGAGAAGAAGCTTTGCATCGATTTCTCCTGTTCCGCTCGGTGACTACGTTGGCGATGGTGCGCCGCTCCGTACTGCCGCAACTCAGGCAGCGGGCCGGGCGAGTTCGCGGCTTTTGGCGAACGCTGATTCCGCCAAAAGACCGAAGACCGGCGCACCGGTGCCGCGTTGTAGATTCAGAAACGGGTGTGAACGGCGCACGACGGGGTGGTCACAGGCCGGTCACGTTTTCCACGCGAGTGAGAAGGACGTCACACACTTTTTAGTCCCGAGTTCCGAGTGAGGAGTGATGGGTGCCGAGGCTCCGGACCTAGGAGCGGGCGAGGCGGGCCGTGAGACGCGCGCGGCGGTGGCGCAGCGCCTCCGCACTCGTTTCGCTGCCCCTCCGGCCGGGGCGCACGAGCCCCCGCGAGAGGAGTGCCAGCGCTTCGTCGACGAGCCTCAGCGCGTGGGCAAAGTCGCGGGAGCGGTGCTCGGCGTGCTTCGCCAACTCCACATACGGCAGCACGCGCCGGCCGCGCGGCTCCGCGAGGATGCGCTCCCACCAGGCAGCCGCTTCGTCGTGCAGCTCGAGCTTCCGGCAGCAGCGCGCCGCCTGTTCCATCGCTTCGAGCCGTTGCGCGCGGCCCAGCCCACCCGCGATCGCCGCCTCGTAGTGCCGCAGCGCCGCGCCGAAGTCGCCCGCATACTGTGCGGCACGGGCAGCCTGCAGTGGCCGCCCGTGCCCATCGACAACAGCCGCAAGGTGGGCCGCCAACGCCACCAGCGAGAGTACGTCCCAGGCGTTATGTCGCAATACCGGGAGGATGTGCGTCGGGTCGCTCGTGCGTTGGAAGCGGAAGTACCGCTCCGGGACTTCGTGCGACGGGCAGTCCGCCTCGCGCTCGAAGCCGAGGAGCTGCACCTCCATGTGCGCAAGCTTGTGCGAGTCGAATTCGCCGCGGAAGAGCCGCCGGTTCGGGTGCAGCAGGTCCAGGTGCGGGAGTTCCCGGAACGTGGGGCGCTGTCGAGAGAGGATGTAGCGCGCTTCGAGCAGTGGCAGGTCGAACGACTTCCCGTTGTAGCTCACCAGCGCGCCCGCGGACGCGAGTTCGCCAGCGAACCCGCCGAGCAGCCCGCCTTCGAACTGCGGCCCAGGGAGCAGGTATTGCCGCAGCCGCAGCAACGAGCCTTCGAAGCGCGCTACGCCCGCAAGGAAGA
Source organism: Dehalococcoidia bacterium (assembly GCA_023228745.1). Classification (GTDB taxonomy): domain Bacteria; phylum Chloroflexota; class Dehalococcoidia; order Tepidiformales; family Tepidiformaceae; genus JALOAP01. The sequence continues at coordinate 5,519 of JALOAP010000136.1, forward strand.
CCATCGCGCCCGCACCCCCGAGGCCCGTGGTCTCAGTGTCGACATAGACGAGGTCCCCGGGTTCACGCTCGCCCAGCCGCGGGTCGCGCGCCTGCCCGGCGAGGCGCGCCAGGTCGAGCGAAAGGGCGCGATGGAGCACCACGTTCCCGTGCGCATGCCCCGCTTCGTAGACGCTTTCGATGACGTAGCCAGGGCCGTCGGGTGATTGGAACCAGCGTCCTCCGAGTGCGGAGAGGTCGGTCAGCTCGGTGACGCTTTCGGCGCGCACCACCGGTTCGCGGCGGACGGGCTGGTGGAGCGCCGCGCGCAGCCGATCGCGGAGGGGCGACGAGGCGGGCCTGTCGAACATTTGTGCGAAGTATCGCCGAGTCCCCTGGTAGATGGAAGGCCGGCAGAACGCAAAACGGAAGCCCCGGCGCGCGGGGGAACACGCGCCGGGGCCGGGGAGGGAGCAACGAGCCATGCTGCGAGGGGAACAGCCGGCCCGGAAGCCACAAGAAACGAACGCTAGGCGGACCCGGTTCGCACACCGCCAACCGGCAGGTCGGTTATGTCGATCCTTCCCGTGAAAAGCACACGCAGCCGCGCCGCGAACGGCAATCGCAGATGGACCGCACCGTGCATCGCCTCCGACGCCCACTTCGTCCGCACCATCTCGCGGTAACGGTCCTCCATGAGCGCCGTCGAGGTGAGCTGCCAGTCGAACGGTTGCATCACTGCGCTCCAGCGCGCCGCTTCAAGACGCGGCGCGTGCCCGCACAATAGCTACCACGAAAAACGCCATCTATGACGGCATTCACACTGCTGCATTCGAGGCCCTACACTGCGCGCAGGAGGAACACGTGGCGACCACCACTCAACAGCCCGAACAGCTCATCCGCGACCTGCCCCTGCTCGCGCGCCTCCCCGGCGACGATATGCGCGCCCTCGCATCCCGCGGCCGGATGCGCACCTTCCCCGCAGGCACCACCATCTTCGGCGAAGGCGAACGGGGCGATTCGCTCCACGTCGTCGTCGAAGGGCGCGTCCGCATTTGCGTGACCAGCGGCTCGGGCGACGAAGCGACGGTCGCGATGGTCGGCCCCGGCGATTGCTTCGGCGAACTGTCGCTGCTCGATGGGCGGCCACGTTCCGCGTCGGCGGTCGCTTCGACGGCGACGAAAACCTTCGTGGTGACGCGCGATGGGTTCGTGGAGTGGGTGCAGGAACGGCCCGGGGCGGCGCTCGCGATCATGGAGACGCTTTCGCTACGCCTGCGCCGTACGGACGAGGCACTCGCCGACCTCGCCTTCCTCGACCTGGCACACCGGCTGGCGAAGCAGCTCATCTCGCTCGCATCGATGCACACATCCGACGGGCCGCCGACGCTTGAGCCGCCCATCCGGATCAACGTGACCCAAAGCGAACTCGCCTCGATGCTCGGCGTGAGCCGCGAAAGTGTGAACAAGCAGCTCAATCTCTTCGCGCGCGAGAAGCTGCTGACGCTCTCGCGCGGCGCCGTGACCCTGCAGGACCCGGACGCCCTCCGCCGCTTCGCATGACCGCTGCGGGATGGTGGAATGGTAGCGGCGGCCGACCGGGGCACCGAACCAGTTGAATCGTCACTTTCGACGGGATGATGGCGCGATGACCCACGTCCGGCTGCCGAAGCGTATTCGCCTGCCACACGAGGCCTACAAGCAGGGCGACACGGTGTTCCACGTGGCCATACGGGCCATGCCGGGACAACGTCCGTTTCACGGCGACCGGGGTGAGCGAGTGTGGCAGCTTCTCATGAACGAGCGCGAACGTCCGGCGATGGTTCTGCTCGCCGCTTGCCTGATGCCTGATCATCTTCACGCCATCCTGCGGCCGGGTGAGCGCTCCGTCATCCGATGGCGAATGCCTTCAAGTCCTATGGCACCCGGGTGAGCTGGACGGACAGAGGAACCACGGCGCTCTAGCAGCCCTCGTTCTTCGATCGCCGGCTCCGGGACGA
>JALOAP010000137.1 GCA_023228745.1 Dehalococcoidia bacterium
CAAACCACTTGAAAATACAATGCCGAACCTCGCTCATCCATTGGAATCCAGTCACGCATTTTCCCGCGCAGCCGACCAATTCCACCCGGTCAAGGGTCGTATATTTCGTGTCGTCCCAGCAGACGATGTTTACGACGGGAGAGAGATCACGCGTGTTCCCGCTATCTCCGGGGCCGCATTTGATCATCATTTCCCTGATCGTGTTGTACCCGGGCTGATTCAAGAATTTCATAAAATTCGTGGCAGCGGGTCCATCATAGTACAGGGTCAGTATCCCCATTCCCGGGCCTTCGAGGATGATGTTGTTGACGTCGACCTCAAAGACGTTCGTCGCATTTTTCGCGCTTGAAATCCGATAATACGACGACGGATTCAGCACGACCCTTTTTCGATTCGGCGCCCCTGATCCGGCAAGCGCCGTGAACATGGCATTGAATGCCGCCCAATCGTTCGTTTGGCCGTCCCCCTTCGCTCCGTACTGTTCGGGGGTCACGCAAAAATACGTCGTCACGTCCATGAGCTGAGAGATTTGAGTGACGTCCGAGAGCCGGATATTCTCGATCTTATGACTCGTGATACCGGGGCCGGTGACCTGAACATCGTAATTCCCGAGGCCGGCGAAAAATTGAAATCGACCGATGGCGTCGGTAGAAAAGGGATTCGCCAATGGAGTCACCCCGCCCGCGTCCGCGTAGATCGTGGAGGGGGTAGCCGTCCCTTGATCGAATACCGTGATCGTGGCCGCAAGCGGAATCCCCTTATCCGTCAGAACCGAATTGAAATATCCGAGTTTGCTTCCGGGCATTTGTTATCCTCCAATTGCAGAGACGGGAACCCGAAGCGCCCCGTGGTTTAAATTCTCTTGAACGAATCGAATCATCCACTTGTCGCCCTTGTCGATGATAATCGGCTTGAATACAAAGACCTGTTGGCTCCCGCTCCCGCCCGCGCCTCCGCCCGCCCCCGCGCCCGTGGCCGCCATGCCCCGCGCAAACGCCCCGAGTTCGGGAAGCGGCAAGATGACTTCTGGGACTCGCGGCGCGTTCTCCCCGACCATAACGAGGGACGGGCTCATAACCAGCGCCCCCGACGACGCCCCGGGAACTCCCCCGATGGCCGTTACGACATTATTAAAACCGTTGACAATTTCGGTTTTAACGTAGCCCAGGTGCGTTTTAATCACGTTGTTCTGCGTGACAAAACACCCGGCCAGGTTATCGATCTTGGGGAAGAAATCGACAATCTTGTTATAAATATCCACCAGGTGAATTTCGAGTGCTGTCAACAGCGCGGCCGTTTGCGGCATCCACCAGGATTCGACCGCCCAAACTCGATCCTGGCGCTCGACGACCCGGCCCATGCCGTCACCGGACCCGCCCCCGCCGGAGCCCAGCAGGGCTTCAACGGCTTTGAACCCGGCGTAAATGGCAACCGCCACCGCGCCGACCGTAAGCAGTGCAGGAGCCGCCGCCGCGAGCGCCGTAGCCGCTGCCGCGATTCCAGTCGCCAGTGCCACGATGGCCCCCGCAATGGCACCGGCGATCGTTACAATCCCCGTAGCGACGGCCCCGATCAAGGTGGTAATCACCGCGCCAACGGAGGTCGCCAGGGAGGCAAGCGTCGTTCCGATTGTGCCAAGGCTCGTGCTCACGGCCGCGGCCCCGGACGCCGCCGAAGACACCATCTTCGTTATACCTTCCGTGATCCATTTCGTTATCATGTCCGCGATCATGCGGAAGAAAGTCTGCTTAATCGCACCCCACGTATCGGCGCAAAAGTCCTTGAATGATTTGGTTCCCTCAACTAGGCCCTGGATTCCGTCGGCCCAACCAATCGTAATATCACGAACGAGATCATCCCATTTCGAAGATATCTCCGTCGTGGCCGCATCGTGGTCTTCCCCGATTTTCCCGGCCGCGTCCTTATTGTTTTGGACAAGGCGATCAAGGCTACTGTTGACATCAGCCACCATATCGTCATAAGCACCGGGAACTTCCCTGGCCATATCCAACATCTGCTGTTCGAGGGTTGACCAGCCATCAGCCGTGTTCACGATGGCCGTAAATTGCGTCTTGACGGCTTCGTTCACCTCCTTGGTTTTCTCGCCTAAGGTGGTGAGGGTTGGATTGGTTTTATTGTTCGCCAGGTCCGTTAACTTTTGGAGCGCTTCTTCCTGCTTCTTTACTTCTTCACGGTGCTTCACCACTACGGCGTGCAGTTTCTGTAAGGTCTCGTCTTGATCTTTCCCCGAATTTATGGCCTGTTGGAGGGCGACGTTATTGTCCCCGTATTTTTCCGTAAGCTTAATGAGTTCGGCCCGGCTAACACCGGCCGCGTCGGCCATCTCGCGCAGCTTCTTTCCGACCTCAGTATTACTGGCCGACATTTCATAATCGGCCTCCACCGATGCCTCCTTAGCCTTGATCATGGTATTGATCGAGTTGTAGACCATGACCGCGCCGCCGACGAGCGCTGTAAGGCCGGCCAGCGTTGCAGCCAAGGCGGCCGTCGACGTTTGCAAAACAGCGGTCAGCGTCTGCCACCCCTGGACGACCTTGGGCAACATAAGCAACAACGGCCCGAGCCCAAGCATGAGCCCGCCGACGGATCCAGCGACGGTTGTAAGGGCTGACGTCAATGCGGGATGGGCATTCGTCCATTCAGTAACCTTGGCCACAATGTCGGTTATCTTTTCAACGGCCTTCGTGACGATCGGCATGAGGACCTCGGCTATTTGCCGCCCAGCCCCAGATAGCGCCCCTTTAAGCGTCGTCAATGAGTCGTTGAACCTCTCCGCGCCCTCGGCCGCCTCCTTCGAATAAATCAATCCGAGCCGCTTGGCCTCCTCGTAATTCTGCTGGAGTCCATCCCGGCCCAAATTCAACATCGGGATCAAGTCTGCCCCGCTCCGGCCGAATATATCCATCGCCAGGGCAGTCTTTCGGGCCCCGTTGTCCATATTCTTAAACCGTTCCGCAACGTCCAGCATGACATCATTGGAATCGCGGAGCGTACCGTCTGAATTGATTACGGAAATCCCCAGGTCGTCAAACGCCTCTTTCGCCTCTCCCACGCCGTTTGAGGCGTCATACATATTGCGGGACAGCATCTTGAGTCCCGTCCCCAGGCCCTCCAGCGAAGCGTCGGCCAGCTTGGCCGCCAGCGAGTATCCGCTCAGCACCTCGGTCGAGACCCCTGTTCTTTTGGAGAGCTTGGCAATCTCATCCCCGGCATCGGCCGTTTTCTTGATGATTCCGCCGAGCGCGGCGACAACGACGACGCCCGCAATGGACATTTTCTTCCCGAGCTTCTCGATGCTTTCCTTGTGACGCAGGGCAAAGTCGGACAGGGACTGCTGGTCAGCCTTCACCGCCTCGACAGACTTCTTCCATCCGGCGAGCGAAAGCTCCAAGCGGGAAGTTACAGCACCGGCATCAAAGCTCAAGTTCGTTTATCCTTTGCGTTTACCCATCGCTTCCGTCCAGGTCTTTGCCCATCGTTTCGGCTGAGGGCCATCCAGCCTTTCCAGCGCATACATGAACTTGTCGAATTCATCCTTCACGACGTCTGCCTCCGCCCACGCCATTCTTGACATCCGCAGCGCGTGCATCTTTTCATGGATGTCCTGCCTTTGTGCTTCAAGGACCAATGCCTCGATATCCCTCACGTCTGCATTCAAGAACTCCGCGAAGGTGAGACCCGGGAACGCCCGCTGAATTACGGCGTAGGTACGGACCCGGGCTTGGACACGTTTTTTTCGGCCGATGCCTCATCCTTCTTCGGAACAGCCACGGGCGTCACGGCCTTCTCCACCGTCATCGTGTCCGGCTTCTTTTCAGACTTAGACTGCTGGTTCACGTACTCCAGCGCCTTGTCGCCAAGGGCCTCCAGATACGCCCGATCCATGCCCCGGAACTCTTCGGGATTGACGCCGAAGAACAGACCCAGAAACTGGGTCAGAAAGTTGTACAGGTCGACGGTCCCCGCCACCCTCTTTTCGTCCAGCGCCTTGACGTCCTCCATCAGGCGAACCGAGCGGGGGACGGAGGTGTAGACCTTGTCCCCCAGCTCGATGACCAGCGGATCCCACAGGGAAAGCTCGATTCTGTGCCGCGGCATGGCTTAGCTCGGCAGCCCGATCCGGTACAGCGCGTTGACGTTGCCCGAGGCATCGTCGGGAAGCGCCTCGAAGGAAATGGAATGGGAGCGCTGCGTCGAGTCGTCGAACTTCAGCGAACCCTCGTAGGTCGGGATGGCCTTGAAGATGACCAACGTCGCTTCGGGGTTGGTCGAGGGGACATCCCCGTCCATGATGGTGAGGATCAGCTCCTTGGCCATCGTTGCCCGCTTGTCCACCCCGACCGATGTCTTGACGATCATCCCGTCGGCGTCGATCGTCGCGCCGGGAACGAGGGGTTCGAGCTGGGCCAGCGTGGGGTTGGCCAGTGCCAACTTGACCACCGCCGATCCGCCGATGCCGATCCGGTTCTGGATGTTCTTTCCGGTCTGGTCGTAAGTGATCGCGACGGTTTCTTCCTTGTGTTCGAAGGTGACGCCGCCCTTCGTGTAGCCCAGGTCCACGCCGTCGAACTTGACCTGAACGGGTCCGACTTCGCCTAAAGGAAATCCGCTCATGTTTGACCTCCTTGGTCAATTATTCCGAAGGGCTCAAGGCCCGTTCGTTCAAAGGCTATCCGACTCGGCCCGCAGACCGGCCGGGAAAATGCGTCCGCACGCATTATGCGGGGCGATCGTCCGTAAAGCCTGTCGGGGGTAGGGATATTCATAAAGGACTCGCTGTGATCAAATAATTGCAGGTGTACTCATGGTTGAATTTTTCATCCTGGCCGAGGTACTGAGGCTTGGCCAGCGCCGCGATCGCCCAAATCTTATATGTCGCCCCGCCGGAAACGAGCGGGCCGATGGTCCAGCCGGACGTTCCCTCAATCGCGGTATAAATCGCCCAGGCGTCATCCCGGGCGGTAAAGAACGTGGCCGCGCGCGTCGCTATCTGAATCATCATGTCCCGCTTATACGGCAGGTCGAAGTCCGCCGGCCCGCCGGAGTCAAGAATCGTATGGCACCGGACGGGGGCGTCAACGGCGCGGAATCCGACCTGGACATTTCCGCCGATGACCAGGTCCGGCGGCGGAGAGACGGCGTTGACGCGTGCCACCAGCCAGACGCAAAATTCTTTCAGCACGTCACTTCTCCGTCGTTTCTTTGATCCGCGAGGCGACGATCCCGAAATACTTTTTCCCGAAGGCCATGAGTTTGGATTCGGCAAATTTCGGGCCGACGCCCGGTTCCGACCAATTCACTTTTCGATTCACCGCCTCATGCCACTTCGCGGCATAGGGCATGCGGAAAATCAGCTTTACGATTATTTCTGAAACGCGTTGAACAGCTGAAAGCCCGCCCTTATGTTCCGAACCGATCTCTTGAACCTTCGCCTGGGTGACTCCTTCGAGGACCAGCGTATAGTCGCCGCGGAGGTTGCCTTCGAGGTGAGGGGTTTTCGGGGTTACGGTGTCGCAATCATTCTTCAATTCCGATATCGCTTCGAACATTCCTTTTTCGGCGGCGGCCGGCGCGGTCTTCAAGGCATACTCGAAAAACGCCTTGTTGAACTCCGAGAAGTCCAGTTCAAATCCGCCGTCAGGCCCGATGCTCATATTTTATTGAATCCATATTTCGTAGTGCGAAACGCTGAAATCCGTCTTTTTGTCCACTCTCATGATGGCGTGCTCAACGCCGTCGATGGTGATCCGGTCCGCGTTTGTCGGAGCCGTGATATCCCCGGCCAGGTAAACGCGGGCGGCCGCGACGACCTGCTCCCCCTGGGCGTTTCTGATGATCTTGTTCGACCATTCCACCCGAGCCTTGACGGCGACATCCGAATAGACGGCCGTGTTCCATTCGTCCAGGGAAACAAGGTTCCGAAGGATAACGTCGTCGATCAGGTACGCCGTGATCATTTGTTTCTCCACCGGAGCGCGGTCTCGCTCGTTAAATTTAGGGTACATTCGCAGCGCGGATGAAAAGGTGGCCCGCCGTCCGGGAGCATCGGATAATCGGGATGCTTTCCACTGATGGAATAAACCTTCCCCTGGTATTCGGCGCATATTTCTTCGCAAGGATTATCATGGCGGGGAATTTCGGCCAGGTCGTTTTCGAACTCATTCGCGAGCTCAATGGTGGCCTGAGTCTGGCTCTCGCGCATGCGCGTTCGGGCGACGAGCTCGGCGTATGACTTCACGTTGTAGGACTTCCCGTTGACGATGATGAAATCGCCGCCCCCGATCTGATCCAGGAGCTTGGCCCTGATCTTGCCCGCGATGTCCTTGCTCGTAAGATCGGCTTCCCCGGCGTTGTACTTGGACTTCGACACAAGCGCCCCGGCGACGGTCTTCTTGATGTAGTCCTTGATCGCTTCCGAGGTGAACGCCTGGACAGAGGCTTCCCGGTAGTCGTCGAGCTTCTTCCTGGCATAGGCCAGCGTGGACAGATACCGGCCGGCCGTGACGAGGATGGTCCGGTTGGCCTTGAGGTAGTCCCGCGTCGTCCGTTTCACCGCCAGAGCGATGGCCTTTTTATGGCGCTTATCCGCCGATCCGGCCTTGGCCCCTTTCTTGGGCTTGGGCCGCTGGGCTCCGATGGCTTCAAGGCGGGTCTCGGCAATCCCGCGGCTTTCCTGGTAGGCGGCCTTGACGGAGCGCCGCGCCCATTCCGCCGCCTTCATGTTCAACTGCTCGACGATGGCGCGGACTCTGGCCAGGGCCGCCCCGCCGGCCGTCGCGGTGTAGGAGTCCGGATTGAGGTCCCGGAGGATGGTGACGATCGACCGAGACGCGCCCGCGTAGGCGGACCCGATCCGCTTAACCATCTCTTCCTTGGGAATCAATCCGAGTCTGGACATGGTTCAGTATCCATCATCCTCCAGCCCGACAACCGAGGTATCCACGCTCTCATCTTCCCGGCGGTCGATATCAACGGCATGGAAGGGAACCTCGACGACCTTCATGTCTTCGAGCAGCTGATAGACGATCGGGGGGAGTGGGATATCCATGATCTGGAGGGAGTCCGACGTGAATCGGACATAGGTCTCCCCAACGATGTTCGACCCGACAACACCCTGGGCGTGGAGCCCCTTGCGGGCGTCCTCGTCTTTGAGATGTTGGGCCAGGTAGTAGGCCGTCTCGCACTGGGCGATCTTCAGCCGTTCGGATTGGTCTGTCGTCGGCGTCGTCGGGATTTCGAAGTCCTTGCAGAACCGGAGACGGTTGTAGGCCATCTTCAAGGCGGCCGTCTTCTGATCCCGCCCCCCGCTGACCGTCGTCAGCGCGTCCCAGTACGGCGACGTCACGCGCTCGTTCAGGAAGTACGATTCAGCCGAATCAAGGTCGCTTACCCATCCGATGGCCATCTCACTTCTCCTTGTGGGCGATGACGTAGAAAAACCGCCCTTCC